>JABDAI010000004.1:0-35656 GCA_013289195.1 Verrucomicrobiota bacterium | reverse complement strand
TGATATAGGGATTTTTTATGATCAATTGATATGAATGAGTACAAGAGCTTTTAGCACAGATTTGAGAATAAGAGTGATTCGATATATAGAGGAAGGGAACACGCAACGAATGGCCGCACAGTTATTTAAAGTAAGCAAGAGTGCAGTGAACCGGTGGTGGAAACGCTACAAAGAAGAAGGATCCTTACAAGCAAAGCCGAAGATTGGTAGCATAGGAAAGATCGACCAAAAAGTTTTAGAGGAGTATGTAAAAAAACATCCTAATAAAACGCTCAGAGAAATTGCAGAAAACTTTAAGGTGACTGGAGCAGCCATATGGAGACGACTGAAAAAGCTAGGTTTTAGTTATAAAAAGCGTTCACTTACATAGAAGCAGACGAAGACAAGCGATCCACATATTTAAACAATCTGGAGCAGATTAAATGTGAAAACCGAGTTTACATAGATGAAAGCGGAATGGATAGAAACAGCGTAAAAGAGCGAGCTTGGGGAAAGAAGGGCGAGTTAGTAAAGTCAAAGAGTGGAAAGTATTACTTAAGAACGAATATTATAGCGGGCTTAAGAGGTAAAAAGGCCATCGCGCCTTTTGTGTTTCACGGTGCATGCAATGCAGAATTATTCAATGAAATGGGTTGAGAAATTTTTAATTAAAGAACTCAAGCCCGGGCAGACAGTAATCTTAGGCAACGCATCATTTCATAAATCATTAAGAACGAAAGAATTGATTGAGTCAGTAAGGTGTAAGTTGGTTTTTTTGCCTGCCTATTCACCAGATCTGAATCCGATAGAGAAATTTTGGGCAAACATGAAACGTTGGGTGAAAAGTAGATTAACTAATATGGACAGATTATTTGATGCTATCTGTTCTTTCTTTGAAATCCCTAATTTATGTTAATTTACTATAAAATTCATAAAATAAAGACAAATCTAGAAAGCGTTAGATTTCAAGGCTTTATTCATTTTTCCTCATTTTCTGTACCGTAGTGTAACATTAGGCAAAATATACAGGGTCTTTAGTTCTTTCAGAGAACTAAAGACCGGCCGAGGGAACGGAAATTCAAAATTACTGACTTGTATCAATAATGTTTATATGCTATTAGTTTAGACCGTTAAAAACACAACATATGCAACCAACAGATTATCCTCAGACGATCATACCACCCATCAAGTCTGTCCCATTACCAGATAACACGCAAGATATTACGAATAAAGGTTCACATTCTCCGCGTGCATTAAAAGCAGTTTCACAGGAGCCCTTTCTCTCACAGGATTTATTTACTCGTGAAACAGTTCATCCCATTTTCAGTCAATTATATATTCGACAAATAGATCTCCTTTCGAATATATTATTTAATAGTGACCTAGAGTTGATCCTTAGACTTCGATTAGTTTCAAAAGCCTGTTGGCTTGCTTCCATAAAAAATATAGATACTGGATGTAATGCTTTAACCGATAAAGCAGCTATTTCTTTTCAATATTCTCAATTGCATCCAGCCATTCCTCCATCAATACAAGAAAAATATTCTTTTACTACTAATAATAAAACTGAAATAAAAGTTTTTATTACTATTACTGATTTACTCAATCCGTCATCAACACTCAATTCGCTCTCCGAAGATAAACTAAAGCTTGTTCTCCGAATTGTTAGCCGTACTGAATTGAATCAAATACAGCATCTATTTGCAAATCAACCCGGCACTAAGTTTATTAATAAAATTAAAGAACTAGATTTCAAATTACTTGAGATTAAAAATACTCTTAGTGTTCCCATTAATCTATTATTTAATACTATTGCACAAAATCTGAAATTTTTCTCAAGCCTTACAAGTTTGAGTATTGGAAATATTGAGGATATTGCTCTTAATCCATCAGATTCCCTTAATATTCTTACAAATCTCACTATTTGGTCTGTTAAAGCTCGTTATACCTTCAATTTGCCAGATTCATTTAATGATCTCAAAAATTTCACGATTGGATGCGTTGAAAATGGCGCCACTCTTACATTACCAAATTCCGCAAAAAATCTTGCAAAGCTTTCTATTGGGAAAATTGAAAATAACGGCACATTTACGTTGCCAGTTGCACTTGTTAATCTTAGAGATTTTTCGATTGGAAGTACCTGGAGTAGCACTGCGACTGTCAATTTACCAGCCTCGCTTGATAATCTGATGAATCTTTCTGTTGAATGTGTTGAGGATAATACTATACTCAATCTTCCTAAAGCTGATAATGTTACAAATCTCTCTATCAAAGAAGTTAAAAATGGTGCAACGCTTAATTTATCAAATTCGCTTAAAAATTTAAAAGATTTTACTATTTTGACTATTAATGGTGGTTGTAATCTTATTTTACCAGCACTTACAAACTTTTCTATCCTGTGTATTAAAAAACAACTTAATTTACCAGATTCTAGTTGGACAAGCATATTTACGGAGACGAAAAAGAAGGCAGTCATTAATTTTTTAGACACACTTCATGGACCTAAGAACCTTTTTATTGGGGAAATTGATAAGGTGCAGTTAGTTCTACCAGACAAATTTGATAGCCTTGAAACACTTACGATGGGAAATCTCAAGTGTAAGTACATTAAATTTCCGGAGGTTCTTGACAAGCTCAAAAGCCTTATTATTGGAAATATTTTTTGTAAATACAGAGACTTATTTTTACCAAATTCACTTGATAGCCTCGAAACACTGACTATTGGAAATGTCGATTTGAATTATAGGGGCATTGAATTACCAAAAGTCCTTGACAAACTCAAAAGCCTTATTATTGGAAATATTTCTAGTGCCCATGCCCATGTGGACGACGTACCACTTACTTTACCAAATTCACTAAATAGCCTTGAAACACTGACTATTGGAAATGTCACTTATCGTATCAATATCAAATTACCTGATGCGCTCGATAATCTTCGAACACTTATTATTGGGAATATTTCTTGCCGTCATTTTAAATTACCAGATTCACTTGATAGCCTTGAAACATTGGCTATTGGAGATATTTATTTTGATGGAATTATTGACAGGAGTGGTTCATTTAGTCCATGGGCTTGTAAAATGGAATTCAAATTGCCGAGGATTCTTAATAAGCTCAAAAGCCTTACTATTGGGGATCTTACAACTAGTCAATGTAATGGCGTTGTGATACTACCTGATGTACTTGATAATCTTACTAAGTTATCTTTAGGGAATATATGTGAAGATTCTACGATAAAATGGCCACGTTCACTCAGTAATATCATAGATCTTACTTTGGGTGGGTGTCACACTAATATGAAAACAGTCAAACAATTTTCTGTACAAACTGTTTCTTATGATCCTAGTCAATATCAAGATAAATGGTACCTTTCTCTAATGGAGGGTCCACAAGAACAAGCTAAGGTTAAGGCATTGAATGCGAATAATCAAAGAATTTTGCAGTCAATTAACGAATTAATTAATGTCGTAGTCAGCGCAGATCATCCAGCTAAGGCGGCTAACCCCGCTAATTCATCAGAAGATTGTTGCCTTCAATAATTTGAATAAGTTTTTACTTCAAAATTGATTTTTGTAGTACCTTTAAAATGTAGTTTTTGTTGCATAAAGTTGCAATAAAAAATTACAGATTTACCTTAGTTTTATATAGTTATTTTTCTGATATAGGGATTTTTTATGATCAATTGATATGAATGAGTACAAGAGCTTTTAGCACAGATTTGAGAATAAGAGTGATTCGATATATAGAGGAAGGGAACACGCAACGAATGGCCGCACAGTTATTTAAAGTAAGCAAGAGTGCAGTGAACCGGTGGTGGAAACGCTACAAAGAAGAAGGATCCTTACAAGCAAAGCCGAAGATTGGTAGCATAGGAAAGATCGACCAAAAAGTTTTAGAGGAGTATGTAAAAAAACATCCTAATAAAACGCTCAGAGAAATTGCAGAAAACTTTAAGGTGACTGGAGCAGCCATATGGAGACGACTGAAAAAGCTAGGTTTTAGTTATAAAAAGCGTTCACTTACATAGAAGCAGACGAAGACAAGCGATCCACATATTTAAACAATCTGGAGCAGATTAAATGTGAAAACCGAGTTTACATAGATGAAAGCGGAATGGATAGAAACAGCGTAAAAGAGCGAGCTTGGGGAAAGAAGGGCGAGTTAGTAAAGTCAAAGAGTGGAAAGTATTACTTAAGAACGAATATTATAGCGGGCTTAAGAGGTAAAAAGGCCATCGCGCCTTTTGTGTTTCACGGTGCATGCAATGCAGAATTATTCAATGAAATGGGTTGAGAAATTTTTAATTAAAGAACTCAAGCCCGGGCAGACAGTAATCTTAGGCAACGCATCATTTCATAAATCATTAAGAACGAAAGAATTGATTGAGTCAGTAAGGTGTAAGTTGGTTTTTTTGCCTGCCTATTCACCAGATCTGAATCCGATAGAGAAATTTTGGGCAAACATGAAACGTTGGGTGAAAAGTAGATTAACTAATATGGACAGATTATTTGATGCTATCTGTTCTTTCTTTGAAATCCCTAATTCATGTTAATTTACTATATGAATCAGACTTATTAGATCAGCTACCAAGGGAGTGGAGATAATTGACAATATGCCAGCATTGTTCTTCGCTTAGGCGCTCGCCAAAGCAGGGCATGGGCTTTCGTCCGTCCCTTATTGTCCAAAAGACTGCTCCTTCGCCCATTCTCCAAAGCTTTGGATCTCTCAAATTTGCAGGGCAAAAGGTTTCTGTGCAAGGAGTTTTTTTATCACGAACAGCATCAGGACCATGACAGCCTTTGCAATATTGAGAATAGACAGCTTTCCCTTTTTCTATGGAGTCGGCACAACTGGGGATCGGATTTTTAGTATTTGCCTTTTCTTTAGTGATTGCGGTTTCAAGATTTTGCGCAAAACAATAGGTAATTACAAAAAGTACCGAAAATGCAATGATTATGAATAGCGATATCTTGGGATGTGTTTTTAACATAGTTTTTTGGGGTTAAAATTAGTTAAAATTTATATCTATTCTCAGTCTATAACTATTTTTTACTATAGTTATTTTGTTTTGTAAAGAATAAAATTAATAAATTATAAAATTTATTTTTATATATAATTATTTGAAATAAATTTTATATAATTTTATTTAATTATAACTTTTTTAGATCGAATTTATAATCTTTAATTAAAACAAGATCCTCAGTTGTTTAAATCGTAAGTCTTTTAAAATAAATGACTTAGTCGTTTATATTATATTTATCCCAAGAGTTTCCATCCAATAATAAACAGCATAATAAAAATAAATATTTTTAACTCTGACCGGAGATATTTAATGCATTCCGATAATTTGATAAGCATTTGATTTTTTGAGCCTTTTTTGAAATCGGGCAAAATAAGTATCTCAGTCTTAGCGGCAGCCCGGAAAATCGCTTCAAGGTCTTCAGTAAAATGATCGAGAGGATGCTCATTAATGAATCTCTCCTTTTCTTCCTCACTTGGATGATAATATTTCCAATGACGTTTTTCTGAAATATTGGTCATTTCATCGATTTCTTCAAAACTCAAAGGAATGTGCTTAACTCCGCACATCTTATTGAAATGTGTCATTCCTTGCAATACTCTCTGCACATAAGCTACTGGCCCATTTGTATCCAAATTTGGATTAGTATCAAGCAACATCATGGGTAACTTTGGATCGTTCGCTAAACGTGAAAGAAAGACCAATTGAGCAGTTCTTCCATTTCCATCTATCATATGATGTTGAAGCGAAAGCTCCCTTGCTAGCCATATATGAGCAATTAAGCGTTCTCCTGGATTCTTTGCTTGCGAAATTTTTTTGTCATACTGATAAAAAAGAAATTTTATTTCTCGTAAATGAGACCGTTCACAACGCATAGTCACATGAACTCGATCGCGCACCAAATTGAAAGGTGTATCCTTCATTTCACTTCGCTCTTTTAAGTCTTGGATGCCTTCACTATCCATTGTAGAAAAACCATATATGTCATAGCTCTGAAAAAGAGAAATTAAATCTTTACCTCGAAGTCTCGTAGATAAAGGATGAAAGTCGTTTTCATTTAAGACCTTCTCTCCACATTTTCTGTTTATTTCAATGAAGTCAAGGTAGCTTATTTTGTTAAGCTTAAGGCTGTAGCACAATGCCTTCAAAGTAGCTGTTATAAATCCCATCTCATTTTCGAAGAAATAAGCTCCATATTTTTGAAATTCTATATCTATGCAAAAACGCCAAATATCTTCAAAAGGAAAATTCTTTAATTTTGGAATGCTTTGCATCACTTCCCAGACTTCAGCTTGAGCTATTAATTTATCTAGAACGAACTGATTATAGGAATCAGATTTTTTTAATCTTTTTAATTCTTTTAAAAAGTCAATCGGATCACTTTTTATTTCTAAACTGATAGTGTTTAATATTTTCTTTTCATCTTCAATTAAGCAAACAGAGGCTATATATCTAAAGGCCTTTCTTGGACTCGCTATTCCACTACCATAACCATGCGCATCCAGAAAATCGACATCTTCTTTTTCTTCAAAATCTTTTAAAATTTCGCAGCATTTTAAGGACCATTTATCATCGGCTGGATTAATTCCAAAAAACATCAGCCGACTATACCATGGATCATGGCGAGCTGTATTTGCAATTTTTTGTCTATAGCTTGTATCTTTATATGTTGTAACCGAACGCATTACGTTATCAAGATCTATTAGGCTAAAATACTTGTTCGATTCAATAAGTTTTTCCTCTTTGTATTTAACTAATTTTTTAATCCTAGGATTGGTTTCCTGATCAATAATTCTTTGTAAGATACTTTTGAAAGCAATGCTACTTTTTTGGGAATCAAGACCGTCCTTACTAACAAAAATAACATCATTGCTATTCTCATCTATAGATAAGTAAGTTACACCTCTTTTTTCAGAAGGTATTGCTGCTGATAATTGACTTATATTCATAGAAAAAACGATAAGTGAATAAAGAAAAAAGTCAACCTATAAATATATATGTATAGTGGATTTTTTATCTATCTATCTTTATTTTATCTATTTATTTTATTAAAGAAGGTATGGCTTTATGAGTAGGAATAAGATATTTACGAATATCAGCAATAGGCATTTCTTCTAAAGTTTCTAGTGAAAGAGCGTTTTCTACTTTGAATTTATCGGTGGCAGTGCGGCGAAGTTGTATCAGATGAGCTCCGCAGGAGAGTTTTTGTCCGATATCATGAGCAATGGTTCTGACATAAGTTCCTTTACTGCAGGTAGTTGAGAATGAAATTTTTGGGAGAGAGAAGTCAGTAAGTTCGATTTCAGAAATATGAATAAATCGTGGTTGACGTTCTACTTCCTCACCTTTTCGAGCAAGTTTGTAAAGGGGAACTCCGTTTATTTTTTTGGCGGAGAACATGGGAGGGAGTTGAAATTGATCTCCTAAAAAAGTATTTAAGGCAGATTCGATTTGCTCTCGTGAAAAATTAGGGACTTCTTGAGTGGTTATGATTTGGCCATCGGCATCTTGGCTATCAGTGGTTTGTCCTAGAAGCATGGTAGCTTCATATTCTTTATCCAGACTAATCAAATACTGCGAGGCTTTAGTGGATTTCCCCACAAGAATTATTAGAAGTCCTGTGGCTAAGGGATCTAAAGTGCCGGCATGCCCGATACGTTTCATCTTTAATTTTCTACGAACTCGGTCTACAACATCATGCGAAGTACAACCTGCTGGTTTATCGATAAGGAGAATTCCGTCTAGAAGGGATTTAGTGGTAGTGAGAGACATTATAAAAATTCTACAAAAGGTTTAAATTAGATAAGTGGCTTTTAACTGTTTGAATGAATAAAGGATAAAATTCTTGAAGATTCATTTGAAAACTAAATCCGGCTGCTGAAGCATGGCCCCCGCCAGAAAAGTGTTGAGCAAGGAGATCGACACGAACGGCATCGTTTTTAGCTCGGAGACTGCCTTTTATAACGTTGTCCGGGCGTTCTTCTAGAACAGCTGCAACGATGACAGTATCGATAGATCGCGGATAATCCACAAGCGATTCAGTATGTTCTTTGTTAGTTCCTGTGGCTTTGAACATGGCTTCGTTAATGGTGCCAATGCATAGTTTGCCACCCAATTCGAGTTTTAAAGTTCCAAGGAATTCTTTTAGAAGCAAAATGCGGCCAAAAGATTCGCGTTCATAGAGTTGATGGGCAGTCAAAGGAGGGGAGGCACCTAAATTTATGAGTTGGGTACAGATTGAGAAAACTTGTGCATTAGTCATTCCATAACGAAATTGGCCTGTATCGGTTGCTATTCCCAGGTAGAGCGCTTCTGCTGTGATGGGATCTATTTTAATATTAAGGTCCAAAAAGATTCCAGCAAGGAGTTCGCTAGTTGCGGCGACGTGGGAGTCGACAATATTGGTTTCGGCAAAATTGATGTTAGAAAGATGATGGTCGATGTTTAATTTAATATTGGGGAAAAGGTTTTTTAATTCATCGCCGATGCGAGTGGTATCTGAAGCGTCCACAGTAATGGGAATGTAATCTTTGTAATCAATGAAGTTCGCATGCGCGAAAGGGGTGTCCTTAACGAAAAATTGTAGGGATTCAGGAACTTTATCTTTGTTTAGGGCAATGGCGTTTATTCCTAAACTATTCAGTATGCGAACAAGGGCAATTTGAGAGCCAATACAATCGCCGTCGGGTCTTAAATGTCCTATAACGGCTACCTTTTTACCCACTAGTTGTGTTAGGTAATTGGAAAATTGTTGGGCGTATTTTTGATAATACATAAAGGTCTAATGCGCTGGAATTTCTTGGTCATCATCATCAAGAGGTTCTAATTCATTCATAAAATTGATGAGTTTAATACCCCGCTCGACAGAAGGATCTAAAACGAATTCAAGATGTGGAAGGTATTTAAGAGTGACTGCTTTACCGAGTTGACGTTTGATTTCAGTTTTATGTCTGGCGAAAAACTGTCCAGCTTCTCGGCCTTTGATAGGGTCACCAAGAACGGAATAAAAAATACGAGCAGTTCTCAAATCAGGAGCTGTACTTACATCTGTAATCGTGATATAGACGGTTTCATCGCGATATTGAGTGTGAATTATTTGGCTAATTACACGTTTAACTAATTCATTGACTCTTGTTATCCGTTGACTCATTAAGATTTTTAACTGGATTAAAGAGAAGGACGAATTTTTTGAATTTCAAAGCACTCCAAGATGTCGCCGGGTAAGTATTCGTCAAATCCGCCAATTTGAACGCCACATTCATAGCCCGCGCGTACTTCATTGGCATCTTCTTTAAAGCGTTTTAAAGTAACAATCTTCCCTTGATAAATAGGTTCGGACTTCTTGCCGCGTAGGACACGGGCTAATGCATCACGAAGGAGTTTGCCTTCTGTAACCATACAACCAGCAACAACCCCTTTAGCGACTGCAAAAACTTGTCGAATTTCAGCAGCACCGAGCTTGTTTTCCTTGAGTTCTGGTTCAAGCATTTCGGTCATGAAATCTTTTATACGATCAATCAGTTCATAAATAATATTATGCTGAATGACTTGAATTCCAGCATGTTTGGCTTGAGCGGCAGTACCAGATTCAAATTTAGTATTAAAAGCAACAATGACAGCTTCAGAGGCACTGGCATTTTTGATATCATTATTGTTGATGAGACCTACGTCGCTATAAAGAATTTCGAGTTTTATTTTGTCTGATTTAATAGCGTCCAAGGAACTGGATAAAGCTTCAGCTGAGCCGTGAACATCGGCTTTAATAATGACTTTGAGAATTTTCTCCTTAGAACCGGCGATGGCATCAAGGAGATTTTGTAAATTCATTTTTTCCTGTTTAACAGGAGTTAAGGAATCGAGTTTAGATTGGTGAGCAAATGCTTCGGCTTGTTGTTTTGCTTCCTTTTCAGTTTTAACCGTATTGAAAATGATACCCGCTTCTGGAACATCAGTCCAACCGAGAATTTTTACTGGAGTTGAAGGTAGAGCAGATTTTAAGCGTTCACCTTTATCATCCATAAGGGCACGAACTTTACAGTAGACACTTCCACAAATGAGATTATCACCAATTTTCAAGGTTCCTTTTTGAATAATCGCAGAAGCAGTAGGGCCACGACCTACTTCAATTTGAGATTCTACAATAACGCCCTGAGCAGGACAGTCGGGATTGGCTTTAAATTCATCGATTTCCGCTTGTAGAAGGATTAGTTCAAGGAGGGTATCGATATTAGTACCTTTTAAGGCTGAAATAGGAGTACATAATGTTTGACCTCCCCAATCTTCGGGCGCAATGCCGCGTTCTTGAAGCTGCTGCTTTACACGGTCGATATTAGCTCCGGGAGCATCCATTTTATTGATAGCTACGACGATTGGAACATTGGCTTTTTGAGCAAATTTCAGGGCCTCATCGGTTTGAGGTTTAAATCCATCATCAGCAGCGACGACCAGGACTGCAATATCTGTAAGATCAGCACCGCGCTGGCGCATTTTTGAAAAGGCAGCATGTCCAGGCGTATCTATAAATGTGATTTTGTGACCATTATGGGTTACTTGATAGGCACCGATGTGTTGTGTAATGCCGCCTGCTTCACCAGTGACGACGTTGGTTTTACGAATAGCATCAAGGAGTGTCGTTTTGCCGTGATCGACGTGACCCAGAACACAGACTATGGGAGGACGGGGTTTGAGGAATTGAGTTTCGTCTACAGGAACTGGCGCTGCTTCAACTTTTTTTACGACCTGCTGTTGAACGGGCTGTGGTTGAGGTTCGCCGCGATGCTGTATTTCGAGTTCAAATCCATGTTTCTTGGCAATACGGATGGCAACTTGTTCATCAATCGTTTGATTCATTGATGCAAAAATGCCCATTTCCATAAGTTCGGAAATAAGTCTAAAAGGCTTTAAGCCAATGAGAACTGCAAAGTCGCGTACAATAATTGTAGGTTTGGAACGTAAAAGCGTGAGGCTCTGGGGGATGGCAGTTGTTGGTGTCGTTTTTGAAGTGGCCTCTATTTTTGATAAATTGGGTGTTGCAGATTCCCGTGGAGGCATGGTGACTTGGGGAATCCTCGGTGCATGACCTGCAATCGAAGGAATTTTAGGCGGAGTTTTAGTTTGGGCATGGGAAGAAGGCGGAGGAGGAGGTGGGGAAGTAGGATGAGAAGGTTTGCTGATGATGGAACTCGTTTGTTTTTTTTCTAGAACAGCTTGTTTTTCCCGTTCGATGTCTTGGGCTGATTTTACAAACCTCTGTTTTTCAGAAATAGGTGCGGGTTCGGCTTCGGCTTTTTTTTCTTTTTCAGCCGCTTTTTCTGTTGGAGTGGTGGTAGCAGATGCGGCTTCTTCAGCCGGAGTTTTGGTTGGGTTTGGGTGTTTTGCTTTGAATTCTTCGCGGAAAGATTCAGCGTAAATATTGGGAATAGTATTTGAGGGGCTAGTGACATCCAGACCTTTTTGTCTTAGAAGTTCGATAAGCTCCTTGTTACTTATATTGAATTCTTTCGAAAGTTGATAAATGCGTACACTCATGTATGAGTTCTTAATGGTTACAAAATTTCACTTAGTGATTATGAAAGGCTTTGACTTTGTTAATGATGTTTTGGGCCTCATCTTCTGAAAAGCCAAGGTCTATAAGATCGGAAATGGTGACTCCTTCAAATGCTTCGATGGAATTAATGCCGTTATTAACGAGCATTTGGGCGTGAGCATCTGAAATTCCGGGAATTTGGTGGATGCCTTCAACGGCACGTTGCTTGCGCTCTTCGAATTGTACTGTGTCTCCGTGGGATTCTTTGCCAATGTCAAGAGCCCAGCCGAGGAGCTTTGAAGTTAATTTAGCATTTTGGCCTTTTCTGCCGATAGCGATAGAGAGGTCTGCGTCGTTAACTTCGAAGGAAATACGGTGATTTAAGGAATCAACTTTGACATTTTTTGGGATGGCTGGCCGCATAGCTTCTTCGAGCATTTTTTGCGGATCAGTGAAATACCGAATGATATCAACCTTTTCACCACCCAATTCACGCACAATGAGCTTTACGCGAGCCCCTCGGGATCCTACACAGGCGCCTACGGGATCTACTTTGTTATCATGAGTTTGAACGGCTATTTTTGTGCGATAACCAGCTTCACGGGCGATAGCCTCAATGGTAACAGTGCCATCAGCGATTTCTGAAACTTCGAGCTCAAAAAGGCGTTTTACAAAGGCAGGATGGCTGCGGCTCAAGATAAGCTCAGGTCCACGGGAAGTGGATTCAATAGTTAAAAGAAGGCAACGAATTCGGTCGCCAGGCATGTATTCTTCACCCGGTATGCGTTCTTTAGCAGGGAGAATGGCTTCAGTTTTTCCTAGATCGATATAAAGATCATTGCGATCGCGGCGACGAACGACGCCGGAAACGATGTCCCCGATGGAAGACTTAAAATCGTCGTAGAGGCGATCTTTTTCAAATTGCCGAATACGTTGGCTAATAGCTTGTTTAGCGGCTTGAGCTGCGATTCTTCCTAAATGAGAAGGATCAATTTCTTTTTCAATAAAGTCGCCAATTTGGACATTGGGGTTAATCTCTCGGGCTTTTTCGATGTGAATTTCTTGAGCAGGATCGGAGACAGAGTCTACGACGCCAAGAATATTCCAAGCTTTTAAGGATCCTGTTTTGGGATCGATATCAACCTTGAGATTGTGATGGGCATCAAAACCTTTTTGTGCTGCTGCAACGATTGCAGCGGAAATTGCAGAGATCATATCCTGGCGAGGGATCCCTTTTTCCTTTTCCATGTACTGTAGGACGGATAGGATTTCGTTGCTCATAGGCAAAAATTATTAAAAAAAGTGTGAATAAAATTTAGTTAGACGGTAAGATTAACGTATATTGGGGTTTGATGTCAACAGCCATTGCAATTTAGGACGAAGATTTTTTGTTTTTTAAAGAGAAAGAAGGTTTTTGTGGATAATTATGGAAATACAGACAATATTAGACGGTAGCGGCTAATGACAAGGTCTTCGATTTATTCGATGGAAGATTTGCTTTCAAATTTTCGAATATTTTTTTGAGTTTCGGATCGTCTATTGCTGTGATTCTGTATGAAATTTTAATTAGATTAGGAAGTACTTCGGGCATTGTGAAAATAGCACCTTTCATAATAGATAAACAAGAAAGTCGGGTTAAGTTATTGAGTTCGGAAGGCAGTTTGAAAGTAATACCTTTACAAATATTTCCTAAAGACAAATCTTCTAAATTTTCCATTTTTGAGGGCATTTGTACGGTAACATCTTCACAAAGCAACTTAAAAGACAGATATTTTAAGTTATTCAGTTCTAAGGGAAAAATTACGGAAATATTCGAATGAATATTCTCAAAAGACAAATGTTGTAAGTTATCCATTTTTGAGGGGAGTGTTAAATTACAGCCTCTCGCAAGTGTTACAAAAGACAAATGTTCTAAACTCTCCATTTTTGAGGGCAGTTTTAATGTCGCACCTGTATAAAGTGACCCAAAGTATAAATATTTTAAGTTCTTCAGTTCTGAAGGTAGTTCTATGGTAGCCTGTGCACCAAGATCTCCAAAAGACAAAAATATTAAGTTATTCATTTTATAAGGGAATGTTAAAGAACAATACCGTCCAATAGGCCCACAAGAAAGGGATATTAAGTTAGTCATTGGTAATTCCATATTGATATCAATATCTTGACAAGAAAATGATATTAGATTTGGACATTTAGATTCCAATAGATTCAATAATTCTTGTGCGCATCGTTCTAGATCCCAGTGTTGCTCAATATTCCAATTTGCGGCATGCATCTGTGTTTCAAGAGGAAAATCGAAGTTGAAAACTTCTAGATTGGTAAGTAAATTCGCATTGTCAGGATCCTTCATAAAATCTATCATATTCTGGATCTCAGATATGCACTTAAGTTCAATTTTTAATTTAAAATTGTTATTTTTTGCATATTCAAACTTCGGATTTTTAGGATCCCCAATATCAGTACCTGTTAGAACTACTCGTAACCGATCTTCTGCTGGCTTATCCAATAAACTTCTCAAAGTCATATTTGACGATAGGAAATGTAACCGTTCTTTAGGCGTAGGCTGTAACAAACCCTGTTCTATAATATGGACGACAATTTCACGATTATTAAATGGTCCAAAGTCTTTTCTTTTTGATGCTTGTTCTGCAATAGCAGTTAATTGTTTTAACTCTGCAGCTTGAGTTTCTGTAACATATATACCTTTTTCAAAATTATTTAAAATATCCCTAGGGATGGTTATACCATATTTTTTGTATTGTTCGAATAGTTTTATAACGTCCTTAATATTATAACTGAGCTCCAGTCCATCAATATAGGGTATATAGGAGCAAATAGATCCCATAAAATTACGGAAAAATCCACGATTATCCTTTAATTGATCAATAGTCTGAAGGGGGTCAATGTTTTGTGCTTCAATAGCTCGATCTGTTCTTCTTTGAGAAGGTGTAGTCTTTTCCTCTATTTTTTTAGAAAGTATTTTTTCTTTCAAAATTTCGAGTTCAGAAGCTTTGTCTTGGACAAAAGTTTTTTTGGTGTTCGTTGGTTTTATTTTTTGCATATATGTTAATTTAAATTGGATAAAATATGTTTATTAAAATTAATGATCAATAAAAATGTTGCACCGAAGTGTTTATCAATTGAATATATTACAAAACTGTAACCATTAACTTTTATCAGAGATTATTATCTATGGTATTTCTCGTAACATTTGTTGTTTTATGATATTATTGCACGTTTCTCTTGAATTGAGATAGTTTTCCAATAATGGTATTGCTTGGTAAAGTTTGTTTTTATTTGAAACGGCTGAAGCGAAGTAGCTACTTAGCAAGTTTTCAGATTTTTTACGTTTGAAGATAAACGTTTTTAGTTCTCCTGAAGGGACACTAATTGTCTGAATTTTCTTCAAAAGTGAACTTTGTTCATGTAAGAAGAGTTCTTGACAAGCCAATAGCAAAGCATCCATTTCTATATCAAGTATATAGGAATTTTTTTCAGGAGAAATAAGACTATTTGAGTCATTGGAATGGGCTACGTGATAATACCTTAAACAAACATTTGCAAAAATGCTTTTAGCAACTTTCATGATGGTTTTTTTATCAATTTCGCCGTCTTGTTTATAAAATAAAAATTCTTTAAATTTGATCGAACTTAGGCGTTTTGAAAGTCCCGTATTTAACATTACTTCATAATTGTAAATTTTTTTACTTATTGGTTTCGCTTTTATCACATTATTCAAAATAGGTAAATCCGATTCTTCAAATATTATTCTATATTCTCTTTTATTAGTTATCATTTTTATTTATTATTTTATTGTTTTTATAATAAAAATATATTAAGATTTTTTTTATGTCGAGAATTTTTATTAAAAAATTTAAATTTTAATTATACTGAATAAATTCTATATTAATGTTATTGAATTTTTAATATAATTGGAATATCATAAGGTTTATGAAAAGCATAACACCAAATCGACCACAACCAACTGCCTCAGAAACTGGCGAAACTTCTGGAAAAACTAAACAATTTGTCCGAGAGGCCACTCCGAGAATTGCACCGGGCAGAAGAACATCTGAAAGAATAGATTTGGCTCTTGTCGAGCAAGATATCGATCAATTAAAGGATGATCGTGGAGGAGTTCGTAAATTTATTGGATCTATTTTCTCCTATGTGGCGGATGTTGACGTACAAAATTTGTTTCTAATCTGGCTACGATAGCATTGCCCTCGGAAATGAAGAACTTAACTCAACTTTCATTTGGAGTTATTCTGTTAGGTGCTAAGATTAAACTGCCCGAAAAATTACCTGAAGGAATAAAGATTTCATATCAAGAAATTCAAGATCCTGAACTCAAAGCGAAGATTGATAGCTTGGGATCGAGTCAATAACCGTCTATTTGTAAACTTTAAAGTTTATGCACCTACGTGAACGATAGTAAGAGTAGAAGGAGTGAATTAAAAAACCAAATGCGTAGGTAGAGGTTGTGTAGAATTATTGTATTCCTTTGTAAATTCTTTTCCGAGAATATTCAAGGCTTCTTCTATAATATCTACATAGGATTGCAGTATCACTGTATCTCGGGGAGAGGTGTTTTTATTGGTTGGAAAATACTGTTTTGGTTTAGCCGTATATACATAAGTATCTCCACCGATAATTGATATATTAAGAAGTTTATCGTTTATTTTGACCCGATTATAAGGGGCTTCTCTTTTATCATAATATTCGAGATCTTTTTTTGAGCAAACGAATATCATCCCATTGACCTTACAATCTTTGCAAGGTTCAATATTGAGATAAGTAATACTTTTAGGAAAAAAATACTCATTCTCCTTATCCTTGAACTTAAGATGTTGATGCCTCCAGTTGGTGGGATATCTTGCGGACCAAGTACGCTTAAAATTTGCGAGGTCCGCTTGGATAAAAGGTCCATTGTAGGATTGATCATGTAGTTCTTCTATCTGCATGAGAGATCCGTAACTAAAAATAGCAACTTCGTCCTTTTCGAGTTTAAGGATAACTTTGTTATTTTCCTTTAATGAAGGCATTAGGATGGCGGCCTCTATCACACTTAGTGAAAGAAAAAGTATAAAAATGACAGTATAATTGCTTATTTTATTCATTATAATTAAAAATTAACATTAGTTTTCGTTTTTTTCAATTAATTAGCATTATTGCTTCAATCGAGCCTTATAAATTTTACAGAAAAATGTTGCATAACCAAAATTATACTTGGTTTGAATATAGGAAATGGTATTATAAAGCTCAGTTTCGGGATTAAAAAATTTACATCAATGAAAAGAATTATAAAGGTTTTGAGCTTATGGATTATTGTTTCTGTACTTTGTATAAAAGGGAATGCATTAAGTGGAGAAGAGAACAAAAGCATGGAAGTTGTAACTCCTAAGAATGAAAGTGTGAAGACTGCAAGTGCGGACTCTTCAAGTACGGATCTTTCCGGGAGTTTGATATCCAGGATAGTGATGTATTTAATCATTTTAGCAGCAGTAGGATTTGTTTTCGTGTATTTCTTTAAGCAAGGAAAATTTATGCGAGGCATTCGCAGTCAAGGGAATCAATTAAAAGTTCGAGAAACGCATGTATTGGGCAGTAAGCAATTTCTTGTAGTAGTCGAATATGGTAAGCAGAAAATACTGCTTGGAGTAGGACCTAATATGATCAATCAACTTTGTTTCTTGGAATCTTCAGAAGACGTCTCTTCAAAAATGGAGAATACTCACAGAAAGGTTTAAGTTAAACAAGATTTCGTGCCATGATTAATAATGACGAGGAAGAATTTGTAGTAGCAGCATTATATAAATTTGTATCGTTGCCAGATTACAAGGAGCTTCAAGGATCTATTTTAAAGGAATGTAAACGATTTGGAATTAAAGGAACATTATTTTTAGCTCATGAGGGAATAAATGGGACAATTGCTGGCGGACGTAGACAGATCGATGAAATTCTCTCTTATTTGCGGCGTGATAACCGTTTTGTAGATCTAGAACATAAAGAGTCCTTGGCAAACACTATGCCTTTCATTCGAATGAAGGTTAAATTGAAAAAGGAAATCGTTACTCTGGGTATAGACGGAGTTGATCCTAACAAGAGAAAAGGAACATATGTAGCTCCAAGAGAATGGAATGCATTACTCGCAGATCCAGAAGTACTTACGATTGATACGAGGAATGACTATGAAGTGAGTATAGGGAAGTTTAAAGGAACGAATGGGGTCATTGACCCTCAAACGACGAACTTTCGTGAATTTCCCGATTATGTCACTCAGAATTTTGATCCCAAAAAACATAAGAAAATTGCGATGTACTGTACTGGAGGAATTCGCTGTGAGAAAGCCAGTGCTTATATGTTGAATTTAGGTTTTGAGAATGTTTATCATTTAAAAGGAGGGATTTTAAAATATCTTGAGGAAATTTCGGAAGAAGAATCTTTGTGGGAAGGAGAATGTTTCGTTTTTGATGACCGGGTGGCTGTGACGCATGGATTGAAAGAGGGCAGCTATGATCAATGTCATGGATGCCGTCATCCGATTACCGAAGTGATGAAGGACTCCGAATACTATGTACCGGGTGTCAGTTGTCCACTTTGCCATAAAGAACGAAGTCCCGAAAGGAAAAAGCGCAGTGCTCAAAGACAATTACAGATAGATCTTGCTAAAAAAAGGGGAACAGAGCATTTGGGCGTTAATCCTAAAGAAAAGGTTTTAATTAAATTAAATGAGGAAGCATAAATTATGGAAGGTATAGCATTGGTTGTTTTGGATGTACAAGATAGTTTTCTTAAAGCTATTGGTAGGTCACAAGAATTATTGAAGCGCTGTCAATTTGCTATTGAAAGTGCTAATCTACTAGGAATAAAACTTATCTATACAGAACAAAACCCTGAAAAATTAAAAGGCACGAATAAGAGTCTTTTAGATGCCGGTTTAAACCAGGGAAAGTGTTTTTCCAAAAAAGCTTTTTCAGCTTTTGGTGCAGAAGGATTTTTAGACTATCTTAGGGATGAAGGCATTGAACATCTTTTAATAGCAGGGCTTGAAACCAGTATATGTGTCTATCAGACAATTACAGATGCATTGCGGTTTGATTTTGATGTGACTATGCTAAGTGATTGCGTCGGAGGACGAAGAGAAGAGGATTCCCGAGCTATTGTAGCCTATCTACAGAATTCAAAATGCCACAGATTGCCATCGGAAACTGTTTTTTATAGTTTAATGCAAACATTTGAACATCCTGATTGTAAGGCATTTATCGATATTGTTAAAAAATATAGCTGACTTCTATTGAAATCTGTGCAAGCTTATGGCAGATGCCTAAAACTGTACAGTCTAATAGTAATCAATCAGAAGTATATTCTGCAGGCGAGTTACTTGAACTCCTGTCAAAAGGCATAGAAAATATCGACGCTGGTAAGCTCAGAGCTACTCCCGCCCATACAATAGCTTCTTTTCTCAATCGATTGAGCGTTGAGGATTGCCGAGCTATCCTCAGAAAAGTTCCTGATATCGATGCATCAGCGATACTTGCCGAAATGGATGTAGAAACTTCTGCAGAGGTAGTTGCTGCGATGAGAGAGTGGCGTGCGCTGCGTATATTGAAAGAATTTGATCCTGATGATGCAGCCGATCTTCTAAGTGAGCTTAGTGAGCGCGACCGAGTTCGTTTGCTAGAAAAATTGGGACCGGAACAAGCAACAATAGTTAAGGCACTTCTGAAATATGCTCCAGACACCGCAGGAGGTGTCATGACGCCTAATTTTGTTGCTGTAAATGAAAATATGACAGTAGATCAGGCCATTCAAGAGCTTCGTCGCCTCAAAAACAAAGTACATGAAGTATCGTATATCTATGCAATTGATTCTGATGGAAAATTAAAAGGAACACTTTCAATGCGAGATTTGATTCTCGCTGATGCAAAGGATAAGGTTATTAATATCATGAATACAAGCCTGAAGGGCTTATGTAAGACTTCAGAAGATAGGGAAAAAGTTGCTCTTAAGATGGGTGAGCTTAATTTGTACGATCTTCCTGTTGTCGATGATGAAGGAAGACTTTTGGGAATTGTAGAACACGATGACGCTATGGACATCATCCAGGATGAAGCCACCGAAGACTTTCAGAAACTCGTAGGAGCCGGGGCAGATGAAACTATTCATGATAAACTGTCCTTTAGCATTCGTAAGCGGAGTCCCTGGCTTTTAGTCAATTTGCTTACTGCAGTTATGGGAGCCACAGTCATATCCCTTTTTCAAGAAGAAATAAAACATTTGACCTTGCTCGCCGTCTTTATGCCTGCGATTGCAAGTTTAGCCGGCAATACCGGAGCGCAAACCTTAGCTGTTGCTATTCGAAGTATAGCAATAGGAAATGTCGAAAGCTTTGATAGCTTACGTATCTGTATTAAAGAGGCTGCGAAGGGAATTATCAATGGCATATTAATTGGGGTAGTGGCCTCTTTAGCAGTATGGGTTTGGACGAATGAACTCAAAATAGCCAGTGTCGTTTTTCTGGCAATGATATTGAATATGGGTTTAGGAGGTGTAGCAGGAGCATTTATTCCTTTAATGCTTAAGAGAATTGGATGTGATCCTGCTCAAAGTTCTTCGATTTTTTTAACCGGCTTAACAGATGTTTGCGGTTTTTTAATCTTCCTAGGACTTGGAACATGGCTTTTGTTTTAAACTGATTGAATTAATTATGAATGTAAAAGAATTAAAAAGTATTCCAGAAGGAGCGACTCAAGAATTTGAAAGTCTTTTAGTCTATAAAAAGTCCAATTCTCGTACTGCACGAAATGGATCTGAGTTTTTAATGGTAGAATTGGGTGATAAAACAGGCGCATTTGCGATGACCTGTTTTAGCGATACCCCTTCCTTTATGTTCTTTAAGAATACACCTGAAGGCAGTCTCGTCCGAATCCAGGGATTAAGCGATCATTATCAAGGAAGATTTAGTCCTAAATTAATCCAAGCTGCAGTGCTTTCGAAAGAAGAGCTCGCAAATGAAAATATCTTGGAAAATCTTGTAGAATCTTCTCCCGAAACCATCGAAGAACTTTGGGATGAGCTCCAAGGCTATATTAATGCAATTGGCCATAAAGAACTCAGGACAACCGTCCTGCAAGTGATGGAAGATATTGGAGAAGTTTTTAAAATAAGCCCTGCTGCAGTTTCTATGCACCACGCCTACAGAAGTGGACTTTTAGAACACACAGTACATGTGACTCGTGCAGGATATGTCTTATTGCCATTATATCCGCAGGTGAATAGAGATTTGGCAATAGCCGGCATGATACTCCATGATGTAGGAAAGACAATCGAATACGAAAATGGCATGACTATAAAACGCACAAAAACTGGGATTCTGCAAGGCCATGTCGTTTTGGGTTATCGAATAACCCGTAAGGCGGCAATGCAATCGAAACTCGCTCCAGAATTACTTGAGCGCTTGGAACATATCATTTTGAGCCATCAAGGGGAACTCGAGTGGGGCGCTGCCATAATGGCTGCAACTCCCGAAGCTGTATTTGTCTCTATGGTCGATAACTTAGACGCTAAAATGGGGATGGTCCAACAGGCTCTACGAAATACTGCAGAAACAGACGTCTTTTCCGATTACTTAGGAGGACTTAAGTCAAATGTACTTGTGCAAACTGTATGATTTTCAAGTGGTTTAATTTAGAGAAACAACGATCTCGCATATAAATGTAGTATTGACATTCCACGGTACAACACTATTCTGAACGTGATCTAGCGATATACGGAACGTCAGTAATTGTAGGATGTTTAACATTATTAGTTAATAAAATAAACCAAGTATTTGCTCTTCAGAAAGAGGCAATATTATTATACACATTAGCTTCAATAATGGGTACTTGGACTGAGCTAGCATTTTATGGTATATTTTTAGGCCGTTGTTGTTCAAAGGAAATATTGCTGCTGGTACCCCTTTTGCAACATATATTAAAACGATATTATTGGCAACAGCAGCACTTCTAGCAGGAGTGTATGAATAAAGGAGATTACCTGAGCCCGGCTATTGGGCATTAGCGGGGCCGCTATTCCTCATAGATATGTCAGTGTGGGCTGTACACACAATAAATCCAGGCGGCGTTGAATTAGGAATTCTAATAGGTTGTATATTAAAATCATTAGTTCTAATCTCTAATTTATTAGTTACGGGCTCTTGTTAAGTTTACTTAATCTGCAGGATTTTTAATTGGTAAATTTTTTAGTTTACACAATAGGTTTTTTGTATTATATTATTAAAATATTAAATCATATGTTGAATTAAATGAAATAAAAAATAATGAATAATACAATAACATTAAGTCTTGATACTGATAAATATTTAATATCTCACTTTTATGATGTGAAAGATTATATATCAGTCGTAGCAATTGCAACAACATGTAACGCATTGCGTCGCGTCTGTGATAACTGCATAGATGAAAACGGTACAAAAAAGTCTCTTAAAGAAAGATTGTTAGCAGCAGAATGCGAGATGTTGCGTTGTGCGACAAAAATTTGGTTTTCTTTACAACCAAAAATCGTTCCACCTCTCTACCAAGAGGGTGACCTCTTAGAAGACGACGATTTGTATGAATCTCCCACTATTCAAAACCGTCAGGAGCTTTTGCAATTAGCTGACCGCTTGCAATTTAAAGATAAAATTTTGAGTGTTTTAAATTTTTTAGAAACATTTATGAAGCGACAGTACAATCGTTTAAATGAAAAGTCTATTGAGATATTGAAAGAAAATATAATAATCTTATTTACAAGTAATGAAATGCTGACTGTAATTCTTAATTTTATAGTAAATAACAAACTTGATGTGTGTAAAACTATTGTAGAAGTTGCAAAAAATGCTTATAATTTCTCAGATTTTAACGATGCAGAATCTGAAAATTCAAAAAATAATCCTATACAAAGAAAAATCCTAGGAGAGATATGTCATGTAAACTTGAGCGAGGGAAATTAAAATTGTATTGCTTTTAGCATAAATAAGATTACTCTAAAAAATAAACAAAATGAAAAATACTACTTTCAATGGATTAGGAGCTAGAGGTATATATTATACTAATTCTATTATTTGTTCAAAAGTTTTTCCTGAGGGAAAATTATTACACACATTACACATGAAAGATGGATTTGTTCCTAGAATGGGCCCTTATTCATTTACAGATTTCTTTAATAGTTGTTTATTTAAATATGATGTGACGGATGCATTGTCAAATAGTTATTTAAGATTAAGAGAGTTGATATCAAATTTTAATGGCGAATTAAATTCGAACTATGATCAATCTGCAGAAAAAATTAATGAATTCTCGAAAACTTATTTCTTGTCAATTTTTCTATTGAACCATATTATTGATCCATTAATTGACAATAGATATTTGTCGTTAGCAATAAAGATGATTATTTCATCTCTTATATTGAATGGATTTAACAAGAATGGATTAAGTTATGGAGTTAAATTAGCTATCATAGTACCTTTTTTAAGTTATGTATTTACTATTAGTTTTCCTCGTATTTATTCAAAACTATTAATGGATGTGATAACTAATATTATTAGAAGTATTGTTGCATGCATATTATTTGTTTCTAAGGATGAATTTAATAAACTTATTCCATTACTACCTGGAATAATATTGGCCGGTGCTATGCGAGGATTTATTATGAATCTTACAGGCGCTCAACTGGAAAAGTCTGGTTATACAGACGAAGATATTTATTATTATTCTACTCTTATGAGACATTTGCTGGAACCCCAGGTCAAAAAATGCGAAAAAATATTTTGAGATATTAAAATTAAAGATTTGAAGCCTTTTAAAAAGGCTGGAAAGATTAAAAAGACTTGAATTTTGGGGACATGAAATTTCAGAGATTCAAGTATTTTTATGCCAAATAGTCTAATATATTAAATGAACAAAAAAAGTTCAAAATTTGCAAAGTTTTTCAAAGTAGTTTAATATATATGTATGTTCTATATACCCCCACCCAGTGAGCGAAAGAGAGTAAGTGGTAAAGCTTCTGCGACAGTTTCGAGCGAGGAAGGACAGTCTGTTCCACAGATCCAGATCCCACCACGTGCGAAAGATGCCAAGTCAATTAAGATTGATGTCCCGGAGAAAAAGCTTTTAACTCCTAAAGCTGAAGCACCTGTATCAGAAGTGCACAAAGAGGTTAAACAAGCTACAGATATACCGACAGCAGCAAATCAAATACCTGCCAAACCAATGTTTTTGTTAAAAGGGGCCCCAATAACCAAAGAAAATCTTGAAGATTTCACCAAGCTAATAGATTCAAATCCAGAGCTTTTGTTTGAGATAACAGAGTTAAGTTGCTCTTCCACAATTCTTTCTAAACTCATCATTAAATACAAAAACTTTCCAACAAACATCCTCTTAAACATTCGCATTGATACTGATGAAGATTTTGTTACCCTCAATGCCCTTACCGGTCAAACATTAAGGGTAGAAGCAAAGGTGAGACTCGATCAAATAGTAAAGATCCATTGTGCAACATATAATGAAAAAATCGGAACGTTCTTAAAGCAACTAACAAATCTTAAGACTTTATCAATTGGTACCTATCCTACTTCAATATACCCACCAGGTTTTCCGAATCTGGAACATCTCGAGATAGACACTCTTCTAGTACAAGAGGGTCCATTTAGGTTGGGTTGGATGAACGATTTTAGAAACCTTAAATCTTTTAAATGTGATTCTATTAAAGCTGATGCTGATAAAGTCCAAGCTCCGAAAAAATGCTATATGTCATTCGGAGAATTATACAAACTTGAATCAATTCGTATTGGAACTATTGATCTTCCTAATATTGAAACTCAAATAGAAATAGGTGTACTGCCTGAACTTAAAACTCTCGATATCACAAGTTCGAAAGGATCATCCGTCGATCTCGATATTCCCTGGTTTGAATGTCCAAACCTAACATTAAATCCAGTAGCGACTGAATCAGCTGGATTTTTCACTAATTGGATCCGCTCTAGTTGGGAAAAATTAACAAAAATAGTAAGCGATTGGTTCAAATAAATTTGTTCTTATCTACAAGAGTTTTATTTGAACTTTTTTTGCTCCACAAAAACTAGGATCTGTTTGGAATAATTTGCTTTAAAATATAATGTTTATGCCTTGACTTTCTCATTGCAAGAAAGATAATAAATTGCTTTAGTACAGTATTCTATGGCTATAGCATTAAAGGACACACTTAATCTCCCTGAAACCGATTTCCCAATGAGGGCGAATCTCGTTGAACGGGAAGCTTCTGAATTCAAAAAAAGAGAAGAAAGTGGACTCTATAGAAAAATACTCGATAAACACAAAAACAGTCCTGCATATATTATGCATGATGGCCCTCCTTTCACTAATGGGGATGTTCACATTGGTACTGCTTTAAATAAGATTCTTAAAGATACGATTTTACGTTACAAATCGATGAAAGGATTTAGAACCCCATACATTCCTGGTTGGGATTGTCATGGTTTGCCTATTGAGCATAAGGTAATAAAAGAGTTACAAGAGAAAAAAAAAGAACGCAATAATCTTGCTCTGCGAAAGGCTTGTGCGAAGTTTTCTAATGACTATATTAAAATTCAAAGTGCCCAATTTAAGCGCTTGGGTATATTAGCAGATTGGGAAAATGAATATAAGACCATGGACCCTGAGTATGAAGCGCAAATTCTTCGTACGTTTGCTGATTTTGTTGAACAAGGACTCGTTTATAGAGGTAAAAAGCCTGTCTATTGGTCTGTTCCCTGTGCAACTGCCTTAGCCGAAGCGGAAATTGAATATCAAGATCACGTAAGTCCTTCAGTTTATGTGAAATTTCCTGTTCCCGATGCGCAAGCGCTTGGGTTTTCTTATCCTTTAAATATCGTGGTTTGGACGACTACTCCTTGGACGCTGCCTTCAAATATGGCAATTGCTGTCAATCCAAAGCTTCAATATGTCGAAATTTATTACCAAGATCAAACTTTCTTCGTTGCGGAAGAATTAGCTGATAAGTTCATTAAAACATGTAAACTAGAGGGCGCTAAGCGACACAAACTGCATGAAGGAAAGTCCCTAGAAGGGCTAAAAGCGCATCATCCTTTTATCGATAGAGAGAGCCCAGTGATACTTGCCGATTTCGTAACGACTGAAACCGGAACGGGCTGCGTTCATATTGCGCCCGGACATGGTATCGATGATTATTTCATTGGACTAAACTATAAGTTAGATATTTATTCTCCAATCGATGATAAGGGATTTTATATAAATGATGGAAAAATACCCTCGCGCTTGGTAGGGGTTACAGTTTTTGAAAGCGAAGGAAGATGCCCTGCGAATGAAGAAGTTCTAAAAATTTTAAAGGAAACCAATACTTTAGTTTTTCAGGAAAAATATAAACATCAGTATCCATTTTGTTGGCGGTCTAAAACCCCTGTAATTACCCGCGCAATGGATCAATGGTTCATCGGCCTAGATCTAAATAATACGCGGAAAAAAGCATTAGAAGCTATAAAGACGGTAAAATGGCTTCCAGAATGGGGACAGTTACGAATGACTGGAGCTGTTGAATATCGCCCCGATTGGTGCATCAGCCGCCAACGTGTATGGGGAGTGCCAATTCCAGTATTTTATAATAAAGAGGGAAAACCCCTTTTAGATGAAGAAGTCATTAGAGCGATTGCCAATAAAATTGAAGAAAAAGGATCAGATTTTTGGTTTTCACAATCCGCTAAAGAAATTTTAGAAGGGATAAGTTTACCAAAAGAATTTGAAGGAGAAGATCTTATAAAAGGTGGGGATACACTAGATGTTTGGATTGATTCTGGCTCGAGTAATCAAGCAGTTTTAAGGACAAATCCCGAATTGGATTGGCCAGCAGATCTTTACTTCGAGGGAAGTGACCAGCATCGTGGATGGTTCCAGTCATCGCTTTGGACGGGAGTTGTAGCAAGTGGAGGGGCTCCGTATCGGGAAGTGATTACCCATGGTTTTGTAGTTAAAGAAGATAAAACAAAAATTTCTAAAAGTGATACATCGGGTAAACCTCAAACAGCAGAAGGTTATGTGAATAAATATGGTGCCGATATTATTAGATTATGGATTAATTCCGAAGATTTTCGGGGCGATATACCCATTTCTGATGATATTTTGCAGCAAGTGGTTAATGCCTATAGAACTATTCGCAATACTTTAAGATTTCAGTTGGGCAATCTCTACGATTTTGATTTGGAAAAAAATGCTGTGCCTATTGAATCGATGACTCTAATCGATAAATGGGTCTTACATCACACTGCGAAATTAATTACTTCAGTAACGGAATCTTATGAAACGTTCCAATTTCATAAAGCCTATCAGAGCTTGAACCGATTTTGTTCCGCGATACTTTCTGCAACCTATCACGATATTTTGAAGGATCGCCTCTATACTTTAGCACCGAGTGCACACGAAAGACGTTCTTCCCAAACTGCAATTTATTATATCTTTGAAGTTTTAGTGCGTCTTTTAGCACCTATTTTGACCTTTACTGCTGATGAAGCTTATAAATTTCTTCATCCTAATGCGGAGTCATTACATCTGGAAGATTGGCCAAAAGCAAATTTTTCATGGGAAAATGATTCTGTTCTTGAAGATGTTGAAAAAATTTTTAAAGTAAGGGATAAAGTAAATGAAAAACTGGAAGAAGCGCGCCAAAATAAAATGCTTGGGCAATCTTTGGATGCACAAGTAGTCCTTTTTGGAAGTATGCAAGATCCTGTATTTCAGTTGCTTAAAAAGTACGAATCTCTTTTACCCCAATTGTTTATAGTATCCCAAGTTAAACTCCAAGAAACGATTGAAGCCAAGCTCGATGTTGAGATAAAAATGGCTGAAGGATACCGCTGTCCCAGATGTTGGCGTTGGGTCCCTGAACTCGTATTTGTAGAAAATTTTGGAGAAGTTTCACCCCGATGCAAAGTAGCATTACTTGAAAAATACCCATCCTAACCAACCTTATATAAACCTAAAATGCACATGAGCCAGAAAAAGAAAATTGTTAAACCTATTACTGCCAAAACTGTAAAAAAAACAAAAACTGCAAAATCTATTAAAACAGCTTCCAAACCTGAATTTAAGCCTAAACCTACCGTTGCAAAGACTTCTGCTGTTAAAAAACAACCATTGATTTCAAAAACAAAACCAACAACAAAGCCAAAAAAACCATTAGGAATAGAAAAAGGAAAAACGAAAGTTGAGGTAACAAAAGCCGGAAAAAGTGGAAAAATTTCTGCGGCCGAAAAGGAGAAACTTCTCATAGCAGCAAGAAAGAAAAAAGTTTCTACACCCAGTATTTTTAAAATACGTTCTAGGAAAACAACGCCGATCGTTTTTTCTTTGGAAGACGTCCAGGATATTCTAAAAAAGAAACCCTTAGAAGGTCAATCAGTGAGCAAATTAACTGTGAAACCTCCACAAAAGGTTGTGAAGAAAGTTCCCATTCGTAAAGTGACTCAGCAGCTGGGGAAGAAAGACTTTAAGGATTTTCCACCCGAGCCTGCAAGAGTCTTAGGAGCGGCATCCTTGGCGGATATTTTAGGATTTAATCCCAAAGAAAATAAACAGCCCGTAAATCAAGAGGAAGCAAAAGTGCCCAAGGATTTACTTAAGCAATATAAGGCATTGGTTGCATTGCGCGAGCGTGTCCTTGATGGACTTGCGCTGCATTCCCAAGATACTTTGAAACGTTCCAGCAAGGAAGATTCTGGAGATCTTTCAGGTTATGGCCAACATATGGCTGACGCAGGAACAGATACCTTCGATAGAGATTTTGCGTTGAGTCTTCTTTCTTCTGAGCAAGACGCTCTCTTTGAAATTGAAGAAGCGGTTCAACGAATCATTAATGGAACTTATGGAATTTGTGAAATTACAGGGGTGCCTATTGGAAAAGAAAGACTCAAGGCAGTTCCTTTTACTCGGTATTCCTTGGAAGGACAAAAACAGTTGGAAGCTACGCAGCGTTTGAATAAAGAGCGAGGAAGTGTCTTCCCCGATGCTCCGATTGAAGAGACTGAAAAATTTACAGAAGATTTTGAAGAATAAAATAATCGATCAGTGCAAAAGTTCAAATACATTCGTTTAGTTGCAACTGCCTTAGTTATTGTGATTTTAGATCAATTAACCAAATATTGGGTTTCAATTAAAATAGAGCCAGGAACTTACATCTTTCCCGAGCCCATACCTGTTATTAAAAATTTCTTTTACTTAGTTCACATACATAATACAGGTGCAGCGTGGGGAAGTTTTTCAGGAGGCAGTTTATGGTTAGGTATTTTGGCGCTGCTTGTCATTAGTTCATTGTTTTTCTTTCGTAAGTATTTGGAGTTGGAGCGTTCTTTAATGCAATACGTCATGGGATTATTGCTGGGAGGGATTATAGGTAATTTAATAGACCGTTTCTATCGTGGATATGTGATTGACTTTATAGATATTCATTTGCCTGGTTACAGATGGCCAGCTTTTAACATTGCTGATTCTGCTATTTGTATAGCAGTTGTGCTTTATATTGTGCTTATTATTTTAGATTCTTTTAAAAAGGCTAATAAAGCTTAAAACGCTCTTCCAAAAATGAGAAAAAGATGCAAAGAAGCCTATGAGTGATTATACTCATTACTTAAATCTTGTTTCAAAAGATCAACAAATGATGGTCGATCTTTTGATGAAATGGTCTTCTATTAATTCGGGTTCCTACAATTACAAGGGTCTCAGTACCATGGTAACCACTCTTTTAGAATCATTTTCATCATTACCGGGAGAATCAAAAATCATCCATACGGGGCCATTTTCAGTACCTGTTTTGCATAGGGTATGCCGCGCAAATGCGCCTTTGCGCATTCTCTTCAATGGTCATATGGATACGGTATTTGGAGAACAAAGTCCTTTTCAAAATTGTAAACTTTTAAATAAGAATATTTTGCAAGGACCAGGCGTAACGGATATGAAGGGTGGATTAGTAATTTTATATGAAGTTTTAAAAATTTTTGAGCAAACCCCTTGGGCAAATAACATTGGTTGGGAAATTTTGATAGTATCTGATGAAGAAATAGGATCGATCTATTCAGCACCTTTATTGGAGGAAGCGGCTAAAAGAAATGATGTAGGATTAATTTTTGAACCCAGTCTGCCTGATGGATCTCTTGTACGTTCCCGAAAAGGAACAGCTTTATTTACAGTAAAGGCAAAAGGAAAGGCGGGTCATGCCGGACGCAACTTTACAGCTGAGGATAATGCCATCATTGGTCTTAGCCACTTTCTTATAAAAGTAAATGAACTCAATCGAGAACTCCCAGGGTGT
Source organism: Verrucomicrobiota bacterium (assembly GCA_013289195.1). Next base: position 5,780 of record JABDAI010000004.1, on the reverse strand, counting down.
GTGTTTAATGTAGGATCTGTTGAAGGGGGTGGGGTAGTAAACATTGTTCCCGACTTAGCCCATGCAAAAATTGCTGTTCGTTATAGAACTTATGAAGATAAGGCACTCATTGAAAATCGTTTTGCAGAATTAACTCAAGAAATAAATAAATCCCAAAAAGTACAAATTGAATTTACAAGTACTTTCATGCGTCCACCCAAAATGCCCTGTGTTCGAACGGATGCTTTATATAAAGAGTTTGAAAAATGCGGAAAGGCTCTTGGACTCGAGCTCGGATGGAAAGATTCAGGGGGAGCATCTGATGGTAATAATCTTGCTGCAGCAGGTTTAATCAATATTGACAATTTGGGTGCAGAAGGTGATAATATACATAGTAGTGAAGAATATATAGTATTAGAGAGTTTGGCTAGACGGGCTCAGCTTACGCTTTTATTCCTCATGAAGCTCGCTTCTCGTGAAATAACCCTACCTTATAATGGCAACTCTAATAGCAGATGAGTTTTTTAATGACCCTGATGTAGTAAAAGCAAAAGATTTATTGATTAATGCCCTTATAAAACATCAGTCGAATATCACAAAAGTTCAACCCCCAAAATCCTCGCTAGTTTGCGACTATGATAAATTAGTTCAAGAACTCGCTGTTATAAGAGGCGGAAAATTGTTTTTTCCTTATATAGGATCGGGTATTGGAAATGGCCCGTTTGTAGAATTAGCCGATGGAAGTGTTAAGTATGATTTTATAAATGGAATTGGCGTGTATCATTTTGGTCATTCTCATCCGGATTTGACCAGAACTGCAATCGAAGCAGCCCTCTCAGATACAGTCATGCAAGGTCATCTTCAACAAACGATCCAGGGCTTAAATTTTTCAAAAAAATTACTCACTTTAGCGAACGCAAAAGGTGCAAACTTAGAACATTGTTTTTTAACAAGTACGGGTGCTATGGCTGGAGAAAATGCTTTAAAAGTAGCATTTCAAAGCAAATTTCCTGCAACGCGTGTTTTGGCTTTTAAGCATTGTTTTGCGGGAAGAACGATTTTTCTCTCTCAAGTTACTGATAAGGCAGATTTCCGTTCCGGTATTCCTCTGACTTTTCCCGTGGACTATGTTCCTTTTTTTGATCCCAAAAATCCCACACAAAGTATTAAGGAAGCAAAAGCAGTTCTCAGAGAATATATAGATCGATATCCCTCTCAGCATGTGGCCATGTTTTTCGAATTGATACTCGGAGAATATGGCTATTACCGAGGATCTGCTGAATTTCATAGCGAATTGATGGAAATTTGTAAAGAGAGTAATATTGCTGTTTTGGTAGATGAAGTTCAAACCTTTGGGCGCACCGAAGAACCCTTTGCCTTCCAATATTATGGTTTGGATCGTTATATAGACGTCGTTTGGGTAGGTAAGGTTACGCAAGTATGTGCCACTTTATTCTCTAAAGACTTTAATCCCAAACCCGGTTTACTTAGCCAAACTTTTACTTCTAGCACAACCGCTATAGCTGTTGGTGAGGTTATACTAGATAGCTTTCTAAATGGAAAGTTTTTTGGACCTAAAGGAAAAATTGCTAAGTTCCATAAAATTTTTGTCGGTGAATTGAAAAAACTGTGCGAAAAGCACCCCAAATTGATCCGAGGTCCCTTTGGCGAAGGCATTATGATTGGTATAACCGTATTTGATGGAAACGCAGAAAAAACCAAGGCTTTTATTCTAAAGCTTTTTGAAAACGGTGTTATCAGTCATATTGCAGGCAAGAATCCCGCACGCGTGCGCTTCTTAATTCCCATAGGTGTCATCGAAAATAAACATATCATCGAAGTTTGTAAAATAATTGAAAAAACTTTATTACTATGACCCCATCTTATGTTTTAAGACCAGTTACACTCAAGGATTTAGATCAATTAAAGGCGTTAACTGAACAAATGACTAGTGCTTTAGCAAGTCTACCCAATGTAAAAAAGTTATTAAAATCGAGAATTGAACTCTCAGTGCGGTCCTTCAAAAAAAATGTTACCCATCCCTCCCGAGAATATTATCTTTTTGTTTTAGAAGATATTGTAAATCGTAAAATAATCGGAACTTCAGGACTTAACGCAAGGGTAGGGGGACAGAACTTTTTTTTTGCGTATAAAATTCAAAAGGAGGCTTTTTGCTATTTACCGTTAAAAATATCGAAGTATGTAGATGTTTTACATTTTCAAAAAATAAAAAAAGGACCTTCTGAACTTTGTAGTTTGTATTTACGCAATGAATTTCGAAAACAAGGTTTGGGCTCCTTGCTTTCCTTGGGGCGGTACTTTTTTATTAATGCCTTTCAGCAAAGATTTGCAACACAAATAGTTGCAGATTTAAAAGGAGTACGGGATGAAAAAGGCAATTCTCCTTTTTGGGAAACTATTGGCAAATTCTTTTTTAGTACCAGCCTTGCGACTGCTGATACCATGAAGTCTTTTGGACACAAAGCTTTTATTAGGGCTTTAATGCCCAAGCATCCAATATACACAGCTCTTTTACCGAAGGAAACACAAATGGTAATTGGTGAAGTAGCTAGTGATACCAAACCAGCTTTGCATATATTAGAAAAGAGAGGATTTAAAAAAAGTGAATGGGTAGATATCTTTGATGCTGGACCGTATCTCATCGCTAAAAGAAATGAAATAAAAATTATTCAAAACATGAAGTCGGTTAAAGTTGATGGCTTTATCGAACCTTCCAACAAAACAAAAGGTCAAGAATATTTAATTGCAAATGATCTTTTGGATTTTAGAGCCTGCATCGGTACTGTAATTTCTAGTAACGGAAAAGTTCAAATTGATAGTGATGTAGCGGAAGTCCTTAAAATAAAAATAGGCGATGTTATTAGTTTTGCTAAATAGAGAAGCTAGAATCTTGCCAGATTCTTGTTAGTTTCCAATCTAAAGAAGATAATATTCATAGATCCCAGTGTACAGTTTGATCATTTTTTAAAGCACAGGATATACGAGAGTTTCTGCGATTGCCAACTTCTCGGCAATAATCCATTTTTCGGTTGCCATTGACTGAATACGATGCTCACAAGGAAAGAAGCTCGCAAGAACATACGGAACGCGTTGAACGTGAAAAAGTTGAAAGGGCAAGGCAAGAGCAGCAGGTAAGGGATTTTGACCTCGCTACAAGGGGGTGTTGAAATCACTTTTTAAAAAAGCTTGAAATCATAAAAAATTATTAATAATAATGGTATTTAACAATTAGTTACATTTTTTATGAAATTATTTTTAAAACATACAATTAAAATTCTAATTACGATAATGTCTTCTCTTTGCATTATGGCAGGAATGGCATATACTAAAGATACTAGAGTAAATCATCAAAGTTATTCTGCGCATCCTAATCGCATTAATATTAATGATTTTAGTGAAGTCAGTGATGTCAATGAAGCTGATTTTGATGTAATTCAGTCTGGGGTCTTAGAAAATTATGGTCCATTAATAACAGCAATCAATGAATGGGATGATTTTACAATCTTAGACCAGATTATAAGTGAATTGGGGGAACCTATTGTGAATGCAGTGAGAGAACATATTAATATGGACAAAATTGTAAATGATTGTGTGGAAATTGCAAAAGATGTTATTTTGGACGAAGTAGGAAATCAAGTGATGGAGTTTATTAATTTTGCAAAAAGCGAATACGATTCTTACAAAGAAAGAAAATCTCAAAAATAGACTAAGCGGCCCGGAAAGACAAAATTGTGAATGCTCACAAAACCCTGATAACGGATTGAGATACCCTTAAAAAGGTTATTAAAATCGAACTTATATAAATCAGGAAAATGGCTGCTTTTGTTTACAATGGTTCTTTTGTCAAAATCAAAATGCCAAGTCGAGAGAACAGCGAACTGAAGCCTTTCATGAATAGTATCCATCGTATTGGAAGATTTGCAAAAAATAAAAAAACTTATATTATAAAGCAAAGCGATTTGGCGCAATATATAAAAACAATATTTACAATTAATTACTATAGCATTGAAATTAAAGAAATCAATGGAGGAGAATGTAGATTTATAAATAATTATCTAGTTTTTATAAAATATATTCAGTATACTTTAATAAATTCTTTTACATTGTGTGTTACTGATTTAGATAAAATAGTGTCCAATTTATCTTTAATTACTCATATATTAAACTATGAAGATCCATTGGATGAATATTTTCTGTACCAATGGTATCTGTTTCCGATAAAAGTTTTACCTGTATGGAAAGACTACACTGGAAAAGGGGTTAAAATTGCAGTGTATGACGATGATTGTATTTTGCAACATCCCGATTTAACGATTGTGAGGGGTAAGGAAAGTCTAAAATGTGATTCACAAAGTAGCAGCCAGCATGCTTTAGCTGTAGCAGGCATAATATCCGCTATACCCAATACTATTGGAATCATTGGAATAGCGCATAATGCCAGAGTTGAAAGTATTCCATTTTTACTATCCGATACGAGTTCTCATAATTTTAAGTGGGCTGTTAACTACGATATTATTAACAATAGTTGGGCTCAAATGAAACTCGCATTTGATTATACTCTGCTTCCTAAATTTTTTCATGAAATGCTAATGGATATTAAAACAGCAGCCACTTTGGGTAGAAATGGGCTTGGTACCATTTTCGTTTTTGCAGCAGGAAACGAATATGATTTAGGATTAGATCCTAACTTTGACATCAGAAAACACAATCCTTACTCAATTGTGGTAGGAGGATACAATATGCCCGGTTATGAAAAAAAATTTGCCTGTCATTCAGCTTTAATATTAGTTGCAGCTCCTTGTACGCATTTTCCTCTCTTGCAAGCTGTAAACATTACAGGAGTAAGCTTTGGTCATGGAGTTTCATTTGCTGCTCCAGTCGTGACCTCTATTATCGCATTGATGCTAGAAGCAAATAGCGAACTTAGTTGGAGAGATATAAAAGAAATATTGGCTATTTCCTCAATATTTCCAAAAGAAAAGCTAAAAGATGCAAGCGTTAATAATGCAAAACATATCAATGGTCAAGGAGCCCAATATAGCCCTGAGCTTAGCTTTGGAATCGTCAATGCATTAGCAGCTGCAAGGCTTGCCCCTGTATTTGATTCTCTTTCTAATTATCAAAAATATCAAAGTAAGGCTTCTTTCATTGACCTAGATGAATTGGATTCTAAAGGCATTTATAAATGGGGTTTTGAAATTCTTTCTACAATACAAGTGGAGTATGTGCGCATTTACATAGAAATTGTGCTCCCTTATTCTCCAAGTCAAACTAGTATTATTTTGTTTAGTCCTTTAGGAACAAGCTCACTATTAATGTATCGTCCTGGTGTTAACCCTCGAACTGGAGAATTAATAGAACCATTGAATGGACTCGGATTAAAATTAAAATGGATATTTGGTAGCGAAAATTTTAGAGGAGAAACTTGCCAGGGTGAATGGCAAATACATTTGTTTAACCACGGAAATAAAGCAGTTGCACCAAAACTCATCTCTGCAAGCATAGAATTAACCGGTGACTATAACCAAGCAAAAGAAATTTTTTTTACTCCCAATCTTGAGCATTTTCATCCTCACTTTCATCAGATTACAATAGAACCTTCTATCAACACAATTAACACTGTTACTATTCAGGAAAATGTCATTATCGCTATTTCTGGTAATAGTGAATCTATTATATTAAAAAAGTAATAAATTTTTTAAATGCTAAATACATTAAGAATATTAAATCAGGAGACGGAAATGACATTTTAATTTGCAATGAAAATGATAACAATATTT
>JABDAI010000003.1 GCA_013289195.1 Verrucomicrobiota bacterium | reverse complement strand
GTAAATAATCTATCTTTTTGTATCATAAAATCCAGCTTTTCTTATTCTTTTTTATTCACATTAAACCCTTTGGCGACACGCCCATAAAAGTAAGTTTTATTCCGGGCACTGTCCCTCATTTTTTGCTACTAACTCCAGAAGAGCAAGCCGAAGCGCTTTCTACTTTCAAAATTAACCCAATTGAGCTCACCGACGCTTTTACTGGACATAATTATGCCGCAGATATCAATAATCTTGGCGAAGACATAAAATTAGCAGCAGTTTCAGATAAGAATATTCCAGAGGCAATCAGCTTCGGGGCCAATAAAATAGGAATTCAGTTCCATCCTGAAAAATATTATAGTGATTCCGATTATGTTGGTTTAAATCGTCATAAGCAATTTCTTGATAATGTATTTGGTATCTTCGAAAATTATTATCGCTCCATGCAATATGCTAAAAAAATGGGAATTGATAGAGAAGTAGCAAAAGCCACTATACAGAGAGTTAACCAAGAACTTGTTGAGCATCTTGAAAATTGCGTTTCTAAGATGAGGGATTTCTAACAAAATTCTCTGGGAAAAAGGGAGATTGAATTAGGCCCAGCGGTTGCGTATCAGTTAGATAAGTTGACTCTGGCAGAGGATTTGTTAAATAACCACAGTTCTAGTAATTTAATGCTTGCCAACATCCTCGATATCCTATATAGTATATATAAAAATTAAAATAAACACTACGGGGTCAGAGGATTTTTTCGATTAGTAAAACGAAATATCAAAAAAACTTAATTTAGCCTTCTTTTTTTTATTACTAATTTAAACTACAAAAAATTTATATATTAAACATATGTCAGTAAATCAATTTCGCAATATTGCAATTATAGCGCACGTAGACCATGGTAAAACAACCTTGGTCGATAACATGCTTAGACAAAGTGGAACTTTTAAAGAGCACGAAAAAGTTGCAGAAAGAATCATGGATTGCAACGATATCGAGCGTGAACGCGGAATTACCATTTTGGCGAAACCTACATCTATCCAGTTTCAAGGAATTAAATACAATATTATTGATACTCCAGGCCACGCGGATTTCGGTGGCGAAGTTGAACGTGTTTTATCTATGGTCAATGGCGCTATCCTCCTGGTAGACGCCGCCGAAGGACCCATGCCTCAAACGAAGTTTGTTCTTTCAAAGGCCTTAAAAATTGGCCTTAAACCCATTGTTATCATCAATAAAGTGGATCGCCCAGATAGCCGTGTGAGCGAAGTGCTTAATGAAATTTTCGACTTATTTATTTCCCTCGATGCAACCGATGAACAACTCGATTTCCCCGTTCTTTATGCCTCAGGAAGAAACGGTTGGGCCACAACCGAAGCTAATGTAATAGGCAAGGACCTTACCCCCATGTTTAATTTAATTAAAGACTATGTGCCCGCTCCTAATGTGTCTTCCGAAGGCGGCTTTTCCATGCTAGCAAGTATTCTTACTGCAGACCCCTACGTCGGACGTATTTTAATTGGAAAAGTTTATTCCGGAATCGCTAAAGTCGGTACCACAGTAAAAGGCATAGATTTAAATGGAAAATTGATCGAAAATACCAAACTTACTAAATTGTTCGGATTTAAAGGAATCGACCGCATACCAATCGACGTCGCTGAAGCAGGGGACATTGTTGCTATTGCAGGCATTGAAAATACCTCCGTAGCAGATACCATCTGCTCTCCCGAAGTCATGAAGGCAATTCCCTCAACTCCTATTGATCCTCCCACTATGGCGATTACCATCAGTGTTAATAATTCACCTCTAGCAGGCACTGAAGGGACGAAAGTCACTACAAGAATGATTTTAGATAGATTGCAACGAGAAGCCGAATCCAACGTCGCTATCACATTAGAAATTTCCAGCACAGGCGATAGCTTTGAAGTCGGGGGTAGGGGAGAACTACAATTAGGCGTTCTCATCGAAAATATGCGCCGAGAAGGCTTTGAACTCTCCGTATCAAGACCTCGTGTTTTATTTAAACGCGATGAAAATGGAGAACTGCTAGAGCCCATCGAAGAAGTCATCGTCGACGTCGATGAAGCCTATTGCGGAGTAGTTGTAGAAAAACTATCCATGCGTAAAGGCGAGCTCCATGATTTAAGACCCTCTACCGGAGGCAAATCCCGTCTGACCTTTAATGTACCCTCTCGAGGCCTAATCGGTTACCAAGGCGAATTCCTCAAAGATACTCGTGGAACTGGAACCTTGAATCGTATTTTTCTTAATTATCAGCCATTTAAAGGTGAACTTGCGTCCAGAAGAAATGGTGCTTTAATTTCAAATTCCAATGGTGAGGCAGTTGCCTTTGCTCTGTGGAACTTAGAAGAACGAGGAATAATGTTCGTCAGCCCCAAAACAAAACTTTATGAAGGTATGATTATCGGAGAGCACAATAGAGATAACGACCTCGAAGTAAATCCTATTAAAGGCAAGCAATTGACGAATATTCGAGCCGCCTGCAGCGATGATAATATTAAATTAACACCTGCTAAAGTACTAAGTCTTGAAGAAACTTTATCCTATATTAAAGATGATGAACTGGTCGAAGTCACTCCTATCAGTATTCGTTTACGTAAGAAATTACTTAACCCAAGTGATCGAAAAAGAGCTTCGAAGGTTGCTGCTTAAAGCTTTTCAAGAAAGTATATTTTCATTTTTAGCAAAATTTGAAAATAAAGCCATTTCTTATTTTCACCTATGCACATTGAGATTGGGTATTATTTCTGATGCACATTACAAAATATATTCACAGAACTCTGCCTAAAGAATCTAAGAATTTCACTTTAAGCCTGAGCTCTGTGTTTATTGACAATCAAAAATCAGAAACAATATAAAAAAATAAAAAAATATTTTTTTAAAAAAAGCTTGCAATCTTATAAAAATTTTGAATACATGAAAAGAACCTCAAAAAGGTTGATACAACGTTATTAACTCAAACATTAATAATCCTCCTCGGATCTTTCTTCTTTGGAGGCATGATCAAAATCTGGAATGCTTCTGCTTACTCCTGAAGCTTTCCCCTCGGTAACCGAATATTAACTCTTAACTCATATCCTATAATCTATAATCTATGATTTTACAACTGTCACCTTTAACCCAATATTCAAAAACAAAAATAATAAAACAATAATAAAACAATAATAAAACAAATACGACTCACAATAAAAATAAAAAAATTCCCAAAAAAACCAAAAAACTATGAATAATGCAAATTCAATAAACACCCTCGGTCATCAAAAAGAACTCGCATTCCTTCACGCTATAAAAAACAATACCTGTGAAAAAATTGAACTCACCAACCCGGGGATCCACCTCGCTGAGTACAACCTTATGCGCCTGTCCGAATGTGTTTCCCAACACTTTCCTTCCGATGGTTCTATCATGGATCTCGATAAACTCAAAACCATTTCAACCCTCTTGGGCGCACATGCCACTGCCTACAACAAAATTAAATCTCCAGAAATTAAAACTCGTGAACTCACCATCAAAGAAAAAAAACTTGAATTAAAATTCCAAAATGATGACGACAATTGGCCTGACGACCCTATCGATCCTCCTTATGACCCTCCTTCCTATCCTCCTTATTCACCTCCTCCAAATAATTCAAATACGATCTTGGAAAATACCCCACATTTAAATGCCTCATCCGAAAATACTATTTCCCCAAATATAACCTATCCAAATACTACTACTTCAAATTCTACGCCTGAAAATACTCAACCCACAACAAATACCACTTTAAATCAACTTCCAGCACCTCCTCCAATAGATCCCTTCGAACTCTATTTTACGCCCGACTTTCGCCCCACTCCTGCTGCGTTCCGTGTTGTTCGAGAAGCCTTCGCAAAAAATCCTTCACTCGTACCCAAAAAAAATGCGAAAGGTTTCTCTCCTGAAGCCCTTCGACTTATTGAAAAAGAACTTCATCTTCGCTAATCAACATCAAGCAATGTAAAAACAATATTTTTTTAAATTTCAAAAATCTAAATTTCAACAAAAATGAAATTTCATTAATATCAACAAATACTATTAAATAAGATAATTGCATACAGTCTTTTTTGTCTGCTCGTTTTGAGGTTTAATCATAATCATAACTAAAATTAAATTTTTCGGTTGTTGCTTTTATAGAGAATGTGATATAAACTTCTTAATAATCTTAATTTTTATGCTAAAAAAATTTCTACAAAGAATTCCTTTAGATCGAGTTAATTGGACTACGAGTTTATTCTTAATGGGGACTTTAGTTGTGGCACTTATTGGAACACCTTGTTACATTTGGTTCTATGGCTTAGATGGGTTTCAAATAAGTTTATTCTTTGTTTTTTATTTTGCAACAGGTCTCAGTATTACCCTGGGTTATCACAGGTTACTCTCACATTTATCATTTAAAGCAAAACTCCCTGTTAAGCTTTTTGTTTTACTTTTCGGCGCAGCAGCATTTGAAAATTCTGCTCTCGACTGGTGTTCGGATCATAGAAGACATCACAAACACGTGGATCATGATGATGATCCTTACGATATCAGTAGAGGATTTTGGTTCGCCCATATCGGCTGGTTATTATTTAAACTAAGCCCAGAACCACCCATGGATAACGTCGCTGATTTGCAAAAAGATCGTTGGATCCTATGGCAACATCGCAGGATACACATTTTGAGCGTTTTAATGAGTTTTATTTTACCTGCAGCAATCGGATGGCTCTATGGCGGATGGCAGACTGCTCTAGGGGGCTTTTTAATTGCAGGTGTTGCCAGGATTGTCATAGTCCAGCAATGCACTTTTTGCATAAATTCACTTTGTCATAGCTTCGGAAACAGGCCTTATTCTTCAAAATGCAGTGCTAGAGACAGTTGGGTAGCTGCTCTTGTGACTTTTGGCGAAGGTTACCACAATTTCCATCACGAGTTTCAACATGATTATCGCAATGGAGTAAAACCTTGGCAGTTTGATCCCACGAAATGGATGATATGGTTTCTATCCAAAGTAGGTTTAGTGAGCAGTTTAAGAAGAGTTCCTAATGCTAAAATTCTTTTAGCGGAGATAGTTGAAGCTCGCCGTCAAATTGACCTTGGCTTAGAATTGCCCCATACTGCATTTCCAGTATCTGCAAAAAACTTTGTAATGGAATGTCAAAAGAAATTAGAAATTTTAGCAGTAAAATTTACCCAAATTAAATCTGAATTACAATCTTCAGCATTAGATAAAACTGAAATATCCTGCGAAGTACTTAACGAATGGAGAAGAGACATCCATCAGGGAATTCAGACTGTAGAATGGTTAATTGCTAATGCAAAGCCAGTCTGAAATTCTAGTTTTAGAATTTACTTATTGTTTTATATAATTATAAAGCCTTGAAAATTGTAGAATTTTAATAATTATTTACTTGAATTACAAATTTTTAAATAACATAATGAGCACCGCTATTTAAGAGGCCGAGATAGCTCAGTTGGTAGAGCAACGCACTCGTAACGCGTAGGTCGTGGGTTCGATTCCCATTCTCGGCTCCAAGAAAGCAAAGGGTAACGAAAAGAAAAACAAATAAAATTATTAAGGTTAATGAAAACTAAGTTGATAGCCTGCATGATTGCAGTTATGATGTTAACAGGATGCGGAACGCTTGGGCCTAGTATGGTTCAAAGAGTCCAACGTCCTTATAATGAAGCACTAGCATACAGTTGGAAAGAACAATTGTTGTTGAATCTTGTGCGCCTAAGATATCGGGATGATCCTTACTTCATCGAAGTAACGTCTATAAACAGTACCTACGCGCTTAACATGGGTGCCAAAGCTGAAGTAGTCTGGCCTCATGCCCATAGGCAACAAAATAAAGCTTTTGCTGAATTTGGATATTCTGAATCTCCTGTAATTACCTATCAGCCTCTACAAGGTGCTCAATATGTGAAAAGGTTGTTAGGGCAAATACCTATGAAAATGGTTTTTGATTTAGTCAATTCAGGATGGAGTGTTGAACGAGTTCTTAAAATTTGTGTTCAAGAAATCAATGGAATTCCTAATGCCATCGATGCTGCTGGACCTACACCTGATTTCCTTCCTCCATACGAACAGTTCCACTTACTGGCTAGCAATTTAAGAAAACTTCAATTGGTTAATTTATTAAAAGTAGATACAGATCCTAATTATTGCAAAACTGACCTCGAATCTTTGGTTGATCCAGGTGATAAAGATCTGTATTTTAAAATAATTTGTAATGGCACCCATCCTGAGATCGTTCGTGATGTGCGAACTGCCTTAAATTTAAAAGAGGATTGCGAGCGCTATAAGTTTACTTCTAATTTGCTTAAACCAGATAGTCCTGAACTCATTAAGCTCAAAACCCGCACCTTCATGGGCGTTTTATATTATCTATCTCAAACTGTCCAAGTCCCTCAAGAACATAGTGACGCTGGTTTTGTAACCACAACTTATGATTCAAATGGCAATCCTATCGATTGGTGCAATATTCTGGGCGAGGAAATGGTCATCCGTGTACAACTCACTCAGCCTGAGTGCGCTTCCGTTAAAGTCTGCTATAGAGGCTATTGGTTCTATATTGACGATAGAGACCTCAGTTCAAAATCAAGCTTCATGTTATTATCCAAACTATTTAACATCCAAGCTGATTCTTGTGACCATGCAGGCCCTCAACTAACTCTGCCTATAAAAGGATAATCTCATTCTCACATTCCACAAAAGGCAGTCAATTTAGACTGCCTTTTTTTCCAATTTCAAATTTTAAGATTGCAGCGACTTCAATCATTTTCTTTACTATTATGCAATGACTCAAGATAAACCCGCTATACTAGCACTCGAAAATGGCAGTGTTTTTAAAGGAACAGCTTTTGGCGCCATCAAAACTGTTGTAGGTGAAGCCGTTTTTAATACCAGTATGACCGGCTATCAAGAAATTATCACCGATCCTTCCTACTTTGGTCAAATTGTTACACTCACTACGCCACAAATTGGCAATTACGGCATCAATCAATTTGATAAAGAATCCAGTGGGCCCAAAATCAGAGGCCTTGTCATCCGTGAACTTAGCCCCATAACCAGCAGCTGGCGAAGCGAAAAAACCTTAGACGAATACTTAAAAGAACATGACGTCCCTGGAATCGAAGGCGTTGATACTCGAGGAATTACACTCGCCGTTCGTAAAGCCGGCGTCATGAAATGCTGCTTAAGTACCGAGGGAATTTCTAGTGAAGAAGCAGTAAGATTAGCCAGAGAATGGAATGGTTTAGAAGGAATTGACTGCCCAAAGGAAGTGACCTGTAAAAGCATATATGAATTTAATCCCAAAGAAGAAAATATCACCCCTTTTACTGTAGAAGGAACTCATTTGGCTAAACAAAGACCCCCTAGACCAAAATTTCACATTGTTGCTTTTGATTTTGGGATGAAGCAATCCATCTTAAAAAGGTTAGCCAATCACGGATTTCGCATCACCGTCGTCCCTGCTGATACTACTGCTGAAACAGTCAAAAATATAAACCCTGATGGCATTTTCCTTTCCAACGGCCCAGGGGATCCTGCAGCACTGACTTACGCTCATCAAACCGTCCGTCAACTGATGAATGACTTTCCAATCTTTGGTATTTGCCTAGGCCACCAGATCATTACACATGCCCTTGGTGCCACCACCTTTAAATTGAAATTTGGCCACAGAGGCGGAAATCATCCTGTAAAAAATCTTTTTACTGATAAAGTCTCTATTACCGCACAAAATCACGGCTATGCGACCAAGGCCGAAGAATTGGAACGCGGGGAAGGGATTGTTACTGAAATTAACCTCAACGATAAAACAGTTTCTGGACTTAAACATAGGATTTTACCCATTTTTTCAGTCCAATATCATCCCGAAGCTGCTCCGGGCCCTAATGATGCAGATTCTCTTTTTGAGGATTTTTACTCTTTGATCAAAAATAGTAAAGAAGTCTAAAACTAGAAACCTTTTACTAATCAGAATCAGCATCATCATGATAATCAAGTCTTTCGGTAGTTACAAAAGCTTCTTTTTTAATGGTTTTTAAGAACATTTCACTTGAGTTGAGATATTCTTCTAATAATCTTACAAATTCACAAAGTAACGTAGAATCGAAATCAGTTGGCCCTAAACGTAAATTTTGGCTAGCTGATTCTACACTCTTTCTTAAAGACTCTCCAAAATTCCAAAGTTGCAATTTATGGGTTTGGTCCATTTTTACTTTTTCTAAGAGTCTACCTTGTTCATTCAAATAGAGGGCGCTACATGCATAAAACACGGCATAACTTTCCATATAATTTATTGTCATAGAGTCTATTATATTATTTTTATAAAACTTTGCTTGCTTAAGATCATCGGACTTTGGATCAAGCGAAAAAATAGAGATAGTCGCGATATTCATGGAATGGCTCTGGCGATAAAAATTCATACAATGGTATGCAAAAATGCTTTTAGCATTTTTTAGCACATTTGTTTTATCCTGAAAGTCGTTCCCGCATTTTGGAAATACAAAATTTTCAAATTCCTTCGGAGACATTTGTTTTTTGAGCCCAGCTTCTAATTTTACTGCATAATCAAAAAATTGCCCTCTGATTTTTTTTTCCGGAAAATTCATAAGTGTTTCATTATCATTCATAATAAATCGACCTTCACATACTTTGATAGAATTAAGCATTTTTTATTTTATATTATTTATATTTATTGATTTATTTGTGTAATAGAATATAATTAATTGTTTATATGTCAATAATTAAGAATTTTTGTTAATTAATTTTTTATATTATTTTGTACTATTTTTATTAAAATTCTCTTAGTAAATTTGACTTTATTATTAAAGTGATACTAGTTTTATTATGAAAAAATGTACTTTTATTTTTACATTATTAATTTCAGCTTTTTTATTAATTTTTAATTATGCGTCAATTAATGCAGACGATATTAATGGAAATACTGAAAATGAATATTTTCCAATAAAAGAAAGTAAAATCGAAACTTGGCCTTCGAGTATCACTTGGTTTGATGAAAAGTTTCCTCAGCCCACTATTTTCCGAGGGGCAGCGAAGTCATGGAAAATTTTGGAGTTAACTTACAAGCATATTGCACAGAATTATCCTGATCCTAAATTTAAATTTGGCGTAGATATTGATGAAGATGAAAAATTTGCAAACTGTTTCCCTGATTCTGAAGAATCTGAAATAGATGGGTTTTTTGATGAAAAACCCGAAGGTTGGCCTTTATCCTTTAGTGACTTCTGGCAACAGGTTCAAAAAGGGGATATTAAACGTTTTTACGGAGAAATTGTTCTAAATAAAGAAGATGATATCAATTATATCCCTCATCATCTAACAAAATACCTTTTAAAAATTCTTGAAAGCGAAAAATCAATGCCAGAAATCTTTCAAGAAGCCACTAAAACGACAATTTTCGTCAGTGGACCTGGTTCAGTGAGGTTAACTCATAGTCATGAATCTGTGATTCTAGTGCAATTAGAAGGAAAAAAAATTATGACTTTTATCCCTCCCGATCAGGCCGGACTTTTATATGTAAAACATTGTAAACACGGCAAAGACTATAAAGTGAATGATAAAAGTTGTGTGAGCCCTGTGAACGTAAGAAACCCTGATCATGAGAAATTTCCAGAATTTAAAAATGCTCAACTTTATCAAGTTGTTATAGAACCTGGAGATATCATCTTTATCCCAGAAGGATGGTTTCATGATGTTCGAGCCCTAGAGAATTCTATCAGTTTGTCCTTCTTTTATAAAGATTAATGACTTTAATCTGGTAATTAATATAACTCCTACAATAATCTAGTGAAATGCTTACCGCCTTGCCGCAGTAACAGAGTAAAATGATTACGATTGGTGCTCCTTGGTACACAAAGCATATTGAACATTTAATGGAATTAATTACAAAATAAAAATGATCCTAGGGTATCAAATGCTCATCTCATCAAGTTATAGGAAATGGTGGAAAATGCACAAAAATTCACTATCCCTCGTGCGGATCATGAAGCCTTTCATGATCAACAATTTACAGATAAGCTCTTAGAATTTTAAAGTATTAGCCTAATTTTGATGTGAGATTTGTTTCCCTTATTTAATTTTTTCAACTTTTTTGATCGTCACCATATAAACATCCACTTTTTCATATGGACCCCATAAATTCGACAAACTTCTTACTTTGATATCTAAGGGTTCTTTTTTTATCTCAACTGTAACGGCATATTTTCCTACGCCCTTAGTTGTTCCTTCTACCACGTGTGTGCCAAGCTCTAAATTTATAGGATCCCCAAATGGTACAGAAGTCCACCAAGTAGAAGCTTTAGCATATACCTGAATTTGAGAATTTTTATTACTAGAACCCAGAAAAAAAGTTTTCATATTTGCATAAAAACTAGGTTCATTTTGAGCAGGATTTGTTAATCCCAAACTAAATGCCCCGTAAGTGGGAGGGTATTCTACACTGTCTTCCTCAACTGGATAATTCCATTGATTAGTAAATACCGGGGGATGCTCAATGTATTTATTTGCGTCTTCACTTGCATGTAATAGCGAATTTAAACCAATGATCACAAAAGTGGTAATCATGAACTGAAAAAAATATTTCTTTAGTTTTGTTTTCATTTTTAATTATAAACATGTTTCTGTGTTTTTTCAACATTAACTATTATTTATTTTACTTATTTAAGTATTATTAATATTGACATAATTAATGATTTATGATTTAATTATGCATTAATTTGAATAAATATAATGAAAAACAGATCACGGAAAATAAATATAAATAATTATAATTCACGTAAATTGCGTGATGAAGTAGAGAATTTAAAGAATATAGACAATCCTGATGGTAATGGATTAACTTTTTCAAAAAAAAGAAAAATTGACATAATAGCTAATGATAATGGTCAAAACAAGAGGGCTAAGACGGATAATACTGAAATAAAACCAACATTGACTCCCGTAGAAAAAAGAAAAGCGACTTTGAAAAAAAAATCCCAAAATAGCGAAGAGCCACTACCTTTACAATCAGTAGAAACTCATTTGGTTTTTAATTATCGACATACACAAAAGGGTCTTTGCAGTCAAAAAAACGCTAGCAGTTTTGGAAAAACCCTGAAAGCAGAAATTAATGGGCATATAAATAATAAAGATATAGCATTCGATACGCATTTAATGCTTTGTTATACAAAATATACTCCTTCTTCACCTAAAAAGCAAACTCAACTTCCTCGAAAGATATTTGCGATAAGAAAAGGACACGATATTGTTTTTGATCCAATAATAACAGAAAATAACACTATCAGACCTGCACGACTTAACTCTTCTTATACTGAATTGGCCACAAGTGCAGATAGTATGGCTGGGAACATAGTAAGCCGAGGAGCTTTTGATAACCTATTTGATGCACGACGAAGAGTAGCTAGAGATATACAAAGAGTGGGCGGTGGTTTACCGATTCGTGGGAATTATACGCAAAACGAGTGGTCAGACTTAAGTGAATTTGGTGGCGTTATAAAAATCGATAAAGCAAGAGCTCCCAAAGCTACAAAATATATCGATGAAATTCTTGCTGATAATACAACAAGTTTTTCTGAAAGATTTGGTGGGTCTAAACCCATTTATAAAGGTACAGGGAAAGGCACTATTCGGATAGGAAGTTACAGTGTTTTAAGAGGGGCTGCAGCTCTTAGAGCTCTTGCAAAAGAGCCAGATAATGGCGATGAAACTGATTACGGCTCTGATGCAGAAATGATGGGGTGAAGAATGAACATATTTCTCGTCCTGTATCGAATATATCTGATTCAGAAATAAATCTTGAGAAATCTTTTTCCCTTTTGAAAAACTTCGCTATTGATGTCAGTTAAAAGACGATCATAATTTAAGTTTTCTTTAGAGTTGGCAGGTGTCGCGCTAGATAGACTTATTAGGCATTGAGATTATAAAACACGGAAATATTTTACCGTTAAATCTTGCAATTCTAAACTTTCAGATTCAAAATATTTGTTAAATTAAAAAAATGACAGATATGATGCCTATTACTTCAGAAACCAAAGGTCACATTAAGTCTCAGGAGACACCTCAAGATGAGCAAAGAGTTTCTCAGGGAAGTTCAGAGTCCCGACGTACATTTAAGATAATAGAAATTGAGGCTCGTGAACGGCGTCTTGACGAACTGTCGGCAGAACCAGAATACATATCACTAAACCTGAATCTCATGGGAAAATATGCAAAAGATCATTTTACTTTTCTTTCTGAAATACCCTTTAAGCTTTTTGTCTTTATAGGTGATGAACGTTTCGCATCAAAATATGAGGAAAGTTTAAGCCGAGCAGTATATTATTGCAATTTCAAAAGTTTACTTGCGGTTCGATTAGTCTCAAAACGATTTTATAATCTCATCTCTTTTACTTATCAATCTGCCGAAAACTTGAGGGATGATCAATTCATGCTGCTTAATCGATCAGCAAGAATTTTTGAAATACAAGAGCGACAATTTTTATTGTCTGATCAGTCAGCAGAAGCAATGGCTTCTGCTGACAAATTTGAGAAGATAAGTTTTAATTCTGTTACGAATAGTAAACTTAGTTTTTCCTGGAATTTATTCAACTTATTATCAAGTTTGGAACTCACACCTAATATAATTGTTTTTAAAGCTGAAACTATAGATAAAATCCGTCAAATGGCAGTAATGTATTCACATCATCAATTGTCAATCGAACCCCCCAAAACATTCAAACACATTCAAGAATTAAATTTTCAAAATATCACCATTAATAAGGATACTTATTCCACGATTCAAGTATTATTAGCTACTATTTCTCAAAATCTAAGTTCTTTTTCTAGTCTCACAAGTCTTACTTTTGGGAATATTGAAGATAAAATTGTTTTTGATTTACCTGATTCATTCAATATATTGACGCATATTTCAATAAGCTATATTAATAGTGATGCTTCTGTGTGCCTACCCGCTCTCAATACGCTTACTAGTCTTTCTTTTGATAGTATTAGTGGTAAATTGTCTTTATTAAAACCTCTTGATTCGCTTACCAGCCTTTCTATTGGCGTTATTCATACAGGTGCTGAAATTTCCTTTCCCGAAGTTCTCAATGGGCTTACTAAGCTTTCCATTGGCATTATTTTTAATGCTACTTTGAACTTACCAAAATTTCTTGATGCGCTTAACAATGTTTCTATCGGAATTATCCATACAGGTGCTCAACTATTCTTCCCAAAATCTCTTCCTAATCTTGAAAGTTTTCATGTACAACGAATAGATGATCGCTTTCTTGAGTTACCTAAGTTTGCATCAAAAAAAGAATCACAACGGAAAGAATATGTTACTATTTCTTTCGACGATCTACTTCCAAACGCATTATCCATACCCATTTCTATTGCAGAAGAACAATCGACAATAATTCTTAGAATTAAAAATCTTCATGAATTCAATAAGCTAAATGAATTGCTCTTAACCCCTTCTGACATAAAGTTGATTGATAGTATTCTTACTTTAGATCTTAAAAAAATCGAAATAGATGCAGATAACATGAGTTTTCTTAATACATTATTGGAGAAAATATATTGCTTCCCTAAATTAACCAATCTCGAAATTGGAGATATTGCTAGTAATACTAATTTGTATTGGCTCACCTCACTTTCCAAACTTGAAAGCGTTACTATTGGGGATGTTGGTAGCGATGTTAGTTTTGATTTATCTGGTTGCGATAAATTACAGAGTCTAGTTATTGGAGATACTGGTAGCAACATTACTTTTAAGTTATCCAATTCAATAAAAGAGTTTCAACGTCTCATTATTGGAGATATTGGTATGAACGTTATTTTTATTTTACCTACTTCGTTAAATAAACTTCCAAATATTAATGACCCATATATTTTCGAATTACAAAGCTCAAGTAATGATTGTAACAGTTATATTATTAAAACTATTGAGCACAAGTATAGTTTTGAATTACAATCCTCAAGTAATCAGCCTAATCGCTATGTCATGAAAACTATACGTGACGATAGCTAATGAAATTTATGATAATTTATACTCTTAGTATGAACCGCATTGATTTATGAATACAGTAACAAAAACACACAATACGAATGGGTGCATTAAAACTAGTACTTTTTCCAAGGTGAAATTTTCTATAGTATCACCAAGCATTCAAAGCAGAACCCAAAGAATACAACCATGTGAAATATTCGTTGGAATTAAAAATAAAACTTTGTGTAAACAAGACAGAAAATTTATTTTTTTCCATCATTTTGCTCTTTCATATTTTGATCCTAAGCTGCCGGAAGAACTAGTTAAACGTATTTTCTCTTATTATAATAATTGGAGATCATTTTTTATTGTTAAATTAAATTCGTTGAGAGTTAATTATGATCTTCTTAGTCCTATTTCGCATTATTATTTTCTTGGTCTTATTTTGCGTTCTAACTTCAAAATCAACTTTGTTATTTTTCTCATCGATTTAACTAATAAATCAATATTTGATTTATTCTGCATCGATCCTATCTTGAAAGAAAGGCTAGATATAATTTTGACGATTCGAGAGGACGAAGAGCTAAAGCAGTTGAGTTATTCAGTTTTCCAAAATCAAGAATTTTTCAATAACATTAATACCCTTCATTTAAATATTAATAGTTGCGTTGATGGTCTTAAATCTACATTTAGAAATTTTTTTTTAAACAATCCCAATGTTTTTTCTAACCTTACGCGATGCGTTATGGGAAATATTGATTCTGATGCACATTTTAAGCTAGGAAGCGCGGTCAACACTCCTGCAAAGCAAACACCCATTAGTCTTAATGCACTGAATTCGTTTATCACTGTACTAAACCTACCTATTCATTATTCTACGAAAATTGAAAGCCTGAATATAACCTTGATTAAGAATATCGATATTCTTGAGTTAGCAGATGGAATTTTTTCTACAAGTTACTCCATCAGCCAAATTAAACCAAACCTCATCTGTCACTTAGGAAACTTATTTCCAAATCTCACAAGTCTAACTATTGAAAAAATAATAGCCGAGGTTACTTTACCAACTTCATTCAATCATCTTACAATCCTTACTATTACAAGTATTGAAAGTAAGCTTATTTGTAGGCTACCTAATCTTACAACTCTCAATGTTGAGACAATTTGTGAAAAAAGTGAGGTAAAGCTCTTGGACCACTTTTTGAATCTTACAACACTTTCCATTAAGACTATTTATAAGGGAGGCATTTTTAAAATACTAGGACCATGTCCCAATCTTATAATACTTGCTATCGGCAATATTCATGAAAATGCTACTTTTAGCACAGAAAAGTGTACTAATCTCACAAATCTTACTATTGGAGACGCTTATCGTAATCAAAGCATAATTGATGGACTGGCAGTATTATTGAGTAAGTGTGATGCCTTCACTGTCAATGGACATCAAATCAAAACCGCTATCAACGATTGTTCGAAAAGCGGCGATTATGATGCTGCTACCAGCGCATTATTAGCAGCAATGCAACGCCTCCATCAAACCGATTGTCCTAAATTGGATTCACATTAGACTGCAAGAATCCTCTCGGATGCGTTTTCTTGTTTTTGAGTTTTTCCTGACTTCGATATCAATTGGCTATAATATTAAACTTGTCAACAAGACTGCCTTGTTGTAGTATTGCCTTTTTGATAATCTATGAGTGAATCACCATCAATAGTAGAAACGAGCGATTTATATGCAGTTCGTATGGCAAAGTTAGAGGCTATGCGGAAGGAAGGGTATGACCCCTTTCGTGCCAACTGGGAACAAAAACAAACTTCGGTAGAGGCTATAGCTCTTTATGATGAAGAAACACAAAGTAGCCCTGAGGTCTGTGTTGCCGGAAGAATACTCGTTTTTCGTGCTATGGGTAAGGCTAGTTTTGTTAAAATTCAAGATCGTTCGGGTCAAATTCAGCTTTATTTTAAGGCTGAAGAGATTGGCGATTCTGCATACGAAGCTTTTAAAAAATTGGACATTGGTGATATAATAGGGGCAAAAGGACACCTCTTTAAGACGAAGACAGGTGAGATCACTATTAAAGTCACAAATTATGCCCTTCTATCAAAATCTTTGAGACCTTTACCAGAAAAATGGCATGGTCTAACAGATGATGAACAGCGTTATCGTGAACGGCATTTAGATATCATTATTAATCAAGAGGCACGTAAGCGGTTTTTTATTCGTAGTGAAGTCATTAAGGAAATTAGAAACTTCTTATGGAGTCGTGATTTTGTCGAGGTAGAAACTCCTTGTCTTCAGGCCGTGCCCGGCGGGGCTGCGGCGCGCCCATTTGAGACGCATATGAGAGCTTTGGATCATAACTTTTTTCTCCGTATTTGTCATGAGCTCTATTTAAAACGCATGCTTGTCGGAGGAATGGATCGTGTATTTGAGTTAGGGCGGGTCTTTCGTAATGAAGGTCTTTCTCGCAAGCATAATCCCGAATTTACCATGCTTGAAGTTTATCAATCTTATACCGACTTTCGGGGGATGATGAGTTTAGTTTATGACCTAATTCAACATCTATGTAAAACGGTGATAGGTTCGACACAAATTGAGCAATCCAATGGCCAGGTTATTGATTTAGGCGGAAAATGGAGGGAAGTTTCTTATAAGCAATTGATAAAAGAAGCCACTAAGGATCCTAATTGGTTTACCCGGTCGAAGGAAGAAAAGCTTGCTGCTTGTAAGCAATTTGGAATCTTTGTTGATCCCAAACATGAAGATTTTGAAGTCACCAATAATGTCTTTGAAAAATTAATTGAGCCTACTTTAATCCAACCTACCTTTGTGACGCATATTCCTAAAGATCTTTGCCCCTTGGCAAAGATCAATCAAGATGATCCATCGGTTATCGATGTCTTTGAACTCTGTATTAATGGACAAGAAATTGCTCCAGCCTATTCTGAGCAAAATGACCCAATAGTTCAAAAGCAAATGCTCGAATTCCAAGCCGGCGAGGATCAGCACTGTGTGGATTACGAATTTATTCAAGCAATGGAACATGGTATGCCCCCAGCAGGCGGCATGGGTATAGGGATTGATCGTCTAATTATTTTATTGACGGGAGCTTCTAATATCCGTGATACTATATTGTATCCGACGTTAAGACCTCAATAATAAGCATGCCTTGGTATTTTTACTTAGCATTTAAGCAACTTTTTCCTTCAGGAAAGCGATTTTCCTTTTTTGCCGTAATGGCAATTATTGGTGTGACTTTGGGGGTTATGGTCCTTGTAGTTGTGACTACCGTAATGAATGGCTTTGCTGAAAAAATGCGCGAAACCGTACACAATGCAACAGGAGATATTAGAATTACTTCCAATGCGATTATCTACAATTCGCAGGAGTTTATCGATAAGGTAAAGAAGTTCGAATTCGTTGAAGCCGTTGCTCCTCATGCTCTAGGGATGGTAATGCTTAAAAATGGAGATTATCCCGGTTTTCCTTTATTAAAAGGAATTGACTTTGAATTAGAAGATAAAGTCCTTCCCATTAAAAGTTACCTTATTGCCGGTGATCTTAAAGATCTTGATGAAAACTCTATTATATTAGGTTCAGGATTTGCTGCTTCTATAGCAGCAAAAGTGGGTTCTTCTGTTGAAGTTTATACCCCCCTGATGCTTGAACATATGAAAAAGGATGAGGTTTTACTCCCACGTGAACTAAAAGTTGTTGGTATTTACGAAACCGGATGGAACGCGATAGATTCGAAATCAGCTCTCGTTGCTTTAAGTCTTATGCAAGAATTATACGGAATGGGGGAGGGGATTCATGGGGTGAGTATAAAATTGAAACCCGGAGTTGATATTCATTTTGCCACTTCCGAGCTTAAAAAAGCTTTTGCAAATTCTCCTTATATAATATCTAGCTGGATGGAGGATAAATATAATCAAGATTACCTTTTTGTTTTAAAGCTCGAAAAGACGATGATGTTCTTTATAATGATATTTATTATATTAGTAGCGTCATTCTCTATTGCCAGTTCTTTAATGACAAGTGTGATTCGTAAAATTCGTGAAATTGGCTTAATTGGCGCAATGGGTGGAACATCCAGCCAGATAGCCTTTAGTTTCTGCTTTCAGGGGTTTTTTATAGGTATTGTCGGTACTATACTCGGTTGTATTTTTGGTATCATAGCTATCTATTTTAGAAATGGTATTATTCATACTATTTTAGGCATTACACAGCGCAAAGATGTGTTATCGAATTTTTATCAATTTACTGAAGTACCCGCCCATTTCTTATTAAGTGACTTCCTAATAATTAGTTTAAGTGCCATCCTCATCGCCACCATGGCTGGATTATTGCCGGCCATAAAAGCAGCTCGTTTAAAACCTTCTGAAGCTTTAAGAAATGACTGATTTGCCACTAAAATCACCCTTTGTTTTAGAAGCGAAGAAGCTTAAAAAATCCTTTGCTACACCGCATAGAGAAAAAATTCACGTTATTGATGGAATAGACTTAAGCTTAAATGCGGGTGAAAGCTTGAGTATTCGCGGCGAATCTGGGGCCGGTAAAACGACATTGCTAAATCTGATTACTTTGTTAGAAAATCCTGATAGCGGAGAAGTACTTTGGGAGGGTAAAACGGTTTCAAAATATAAACATTTTAATTTGGCTAAGCAGAGAGGGAATTTCTTTGGACTTATTTTCCAATCCCACTATTTAATTCCTGAACTTAATGCACTAGAAAATGTTCTGATGGCTAAGCGGCTTATTGGACCTCTGGAGCTTGAGGATAAGGAGCGCGCGCGGGAATTACTGAATGTTGTGGGACTTAAAAATCGAATGACGCATTTGTCTAATCAACTTTCGGGAGGAGAGGCTCAAAGAGTTTCAATTGCCCGGGCTTTGATGAATAATCCTCGGGTCATTGTTGCAGATGAACCTACAGGTAATCTCGATGAAAAAACGGGATTAGGTGTTATGGAGTTATTACTTTCTCTTTGCAGTGAGGTCCAAACAAGTCTAATACTCGTCACACATAATCCTGATTTTGCAGAGCAAACACAGCGACAAGGATTTTTAACTTTTGGGAAGCTTGAAATAAAGTAATTTCATGACAAATAATAAAAAAATTAGATGTGGAGTAGCTGGAGTTGGCTTTTTAGGACAAGTTCATGCGCGCGTATATAATGAATTAGAGCAGTGCGAGTTTGTTGGAATCTATGAAATTGATGATAAACGCGCACAAGAGATTTGTAATTTGTATTCCTGTAAAAGATTTAATTCCCTAAAAGAATTAGGGGAGGCCTGTGATGCAGTCAGTGTTGTGGTACCGACTCCTAAACATCATGAAGTTGCCATGGAACTACTAGAAGTGGGGTGTCATTTACTGATTGAGAAGCCGCTTTGTACAAGTGTTAACGAGGCTATGGAGATTGCAAAATTAGCTAAAGTAAAAAACTGTGTTGTTCAAGTGGGACATGTTGAACATTACAATCCAGTTATTAGTTATCTAGAAAAAGTCATTAACAATCCTCAATACATTACTGTTGATCGTTTGGCTCCTTTTAATCCTCGGGGAACCGAAGTAGGGGTAGTTTTGGACCTTATGATACATGATATTAGTATTATCATGCAGCTTATCCAATCGCCGATCAAAAAAATTGAATCCATAGGTGTCTGTGTGCTTCTAAATACGGAAGACATTGCCAATGCCCGAATTACTTTTGAAAACGGTGCTATTGCCAATTTAAATGCAAGCCGTGTTAGCCTTAAAAAAGTGAGAGAGATTCGAGTTTTTCAGCCCTCAACTTATTTATCTTTGGATTTTATGAATCAAACAGGTCATTTGATCCGAAAAGGATCTTCGGGATTAGAAAAGGAAGAAATACCCATTGACAAAGCCGAACCTTTGAAGGTAGAACTTGCGGCCTTTATTCAGTGTATTAATGAGGCTTCAAAACCCAAAGTCGACATTTCTTTAGGAAGCTCTGCCCTGGATGTGGCTTTACAAATTACCCAGCAAATTCAAGGTCAAGTAAAAAAGTCTATGAAAATCGATGAGTATAGTACTACCAGTACCTAAGAAAAGACCTGATCTTTTAATTATCGCAGGTGAGCATTCTGGCGATGAACATGCTGCAGAAATTCTTAAACAACTCCTTATATTAAGACCTGGATTAAAAGTTTCCGCCTTGGGAGGGAAGAAACTAAAAGAAGTAGGAGCTGATTTGTTATGGGATTTGACGGAAAGTTCTGTCGTAGGGCTTTTGGAGGTATTGAAAAATTATACGTTTTTTAAGGAATTATTTGACGCTATTTTCAACTGGATTAAAAGCTACAAACCCAAGACAATTTGCTTTGTCGATTATCCCGGATTTAATTTACGCCTAGCGAAAAAGCTATTTGAAGAAAAACTTTGTGATAAAGCAGGGGGAGCTATCAAGCTTTGTTATTACATAGGCCCTCAAATCTGGGCTTGGAAATCGAAACGTCGTTTTGCTATGGCAAAATATCTCAATAGCTTAGGAGTGATTTTTCCTTTTGAAGTCGATTGCTATAAAGATACGGATTTAGATGTTCATTTTGTAGGACACCCATTTTTACTCCCTGATTATCACTCTCCTATAAAATTCGATGCAAAAGGTCCGATTTTACTCCTCCCTGGTAGCCGAAAAATAGCTGTTAGCCGTATTTTCCCTATAATGCTCGATGCTTTTGAATTGTTGCTACAACCTTATCCAAATGAGCAGGCATTAGTGATATATCCTACAGAGAAAATCAAATCAGTGTTAGAGAATTGTTTGAGTAAAAAGAAGGCGCTAAAGAATAAAATTAAACTATGTCAATGTAATACTAAAAACGCAATTTCAGGAAAAGCGCTTTTAGGAAGCTCAGGAACTATGTCATTAGCCTGTGCCTTGGCTGGAATTCCTGGAGCGATTCTTTATAAGGCAAATATGTTTACTTATATTATAGGCCGAATGATTGTGGATATAGATAAATTAGGTATGGCAAACATCTTGTTGAAAGAAACTGTTTATCCTGAGTATATACAAAATGATGCAAATTCTAAGATATTAAATGATGAATTAATTGAATGTATCAAAAGTCCAAAGCGGAGGGAAGAAATATTGATTCAAGCAAATAAATTAAGGAATTTATTAATTAGTGCTGATAAAT
Organism: Verrucomicrobiota bacterium; assembly: GCA_013289195.1. The sequence continues at coordinate 50,077 of JABDAI010000003.1, read as the reverse complement.
TGGGCGCTGCCGAATGGTTGAGTTCTTGTGTGGATTAGTTTTGGGATCACTGATTTAATTTAACTATTATTTGTTAATAGAATTATTATTGACATACTATCTGAAATGTTTTTTAATATTTATTTCAAATAAATAATAAAAATTAATATTAAATTAAAAAAATTATGAATAATTATTCTCAGTATAATCAAAATCAGTTTCCTACACAATTTCCTGCAAGTGGTTATAGCAGTTATAGCATTCCACAAAATAATGGGAATTTTTATAACTATGGGGTTCAACAATCCACCTATAATGCACCACAAGGAGGAGCTTCTAATTCAATAGCTGCTTATCAAGCACTTTTTAGTGACTATACAGTTCAACAATCCACATACGGTGCACCACAAGGAGGAGCTTCTTATTCAGCAGAGCCTTATCAAGCACTTTTTAACGACTATACAGTTCAGCAGCAGCAGCAGGCAAATACAAGCATGCAGAGTTCTGAATTTCCGGTTCAACCTGTTCAAGCAATGGGAATAAGCGAATTTCCAAATGCTTATTTTAATCCTAATCCAAATCAGCCAGCAGACGCCTTTAATGCTTTGATACAGAATCCTTTAGCAGCATCATCAGCTCCTATGATGGATGATAATATAGCAAGATGTCAGATTCCATCATATCCTTCCTTACAAATGCCCTCTTCTGATCCAGCAAGAGACGTGACCATGGGTGAAGAAGCAGTAGAATCTAGCCCTTTTACTGTGGCGGCTGCCTCTTACACAGACTATACAGGCAGAGTTATTAAAGAAGGGAATTCCCAAGTAAATTTCAGATAATCTGGATTTTATATAAGAAATAAAAACTCATTGCAAATAACAAAAAGGTGAAGATTCAGTTTTTCACCTTTTTCTATTAGAATAAAGCATTGACACATTAGAAAAATAGTTCTTTATATTAAAGTGAGAATAAATAATAACATTAACGTTAAAGAATATGAATTATCAATATCCAGTACAAAATCCTAATTTTCAGCCTGCACCAAGCAGTTACGGAATATATAATAACATTATTCCCCAAAATGCTGGGAATCTTAATAACTTTTCGGTTCAACAAGGTATATCCTATGCTCCACAAGCTTTTGATGCAACAGCTTTTTATCAAGGGCCTGTGAATGGATATAATCCTAATCAATATCAACAACCTCCAGTAGTAACTGTTCAGGCAAATGGATTCTCAAATGGCTATAATAACAGTTATGTATACCCGCAAGTAGGTAACACTCAGCCCTATTATCAAATGCCAGCTAATCCTTATCCGGAAACCATGTATGTGCAACCATCTAATTCTTTTGCAGCGCCTGTAGTTCAGCCAACGGTAGTTCAATATACGATTGTAAACCAGGAAGTACCATTTGAATCACGACATCTTACAATGGGCCAAGAGGCGGAATTAGCAGCTCAAAGAGGTGGAAATAATTACTTCTGATATTTCGGATATTTTTTTCCTTAGGGAATTCAAGATTTAGTTTCGAAGCTAATTGATTTAAATATCCTCATTCGTAATGATTCCACATACTCAAAATTTTTACAATATTTTGATCTGCTAGTATTTGATAAATAAGTCTATGTTGGATATTAATACGTATAGAATAAGACCCGTTTAGATCACCAATGAGTTCTTCAAATGGTGGAGGATTTTGAAATGGATTTTCTTGAAGCTAGACGCCTATTTTACTTTGAAAATTCAAGTATATTTTGTTTGCCATTGATTTTTGCAATGAATATTATGTTAACCTAAGTCATAGAATTTGAGAAGTATCAATGATCGATCCATCACGCAGTGTAGCTATAGTAGGCCGTCCTAATGTCGGTAAAAGTCGTCTTTTTAACCGTCTCGTTGGAAAGCGCTTATCCATTGTACATGATCAACCAGGCGTCACACGCGATGTTGTGATGGAGGAAGTTCAAGATAATTTCATTTTGATGGATACTGGTGGTTTGGGGATGAAACCTACGGTAATGTCTACCGAAGAAGTTAATCAAGCTACCGAAGAGCAAGTCGATTTTGCGCTCGAAGCAGCTTCTTTAATTCTTTTCGTTGTGGATACTCAAGATGGACTTACACCTCAAGATGAAATGGTTGCCAAAAAGCTTCGTAAATATGGCAAGCCCACTGTGCTTGTAATTAATAAAATCGATTCTCAAAAACATTCTCATTTAACTAATGATTTCTACCGTCTTGGATTTAAGGATACAATTTCCGTCTCCGCAGAACATGGTACGAATGCCGAAGAACTTTTGGACAAAATTTTTTACCTCCTTGGTCCTGTTCCTGAGCCTTCGTCTGATGAAACCGAACTAAGGTCTTTAAAATCTCGTATCCGTATCTGCTTTACTGGAAGACCTAATGTAGGGAAGTCTTCTTTGACTAACAAACTCTTGAAAGCTGATCGTCTGATAGTGAGCGATATGCCGGGTACAACTCGGGATTCTATTTTGGTGAATTTAGACTACGAAGCTCCGGATAATACTTCTTGGCATTTTCAATTAATCGATACAGCAGGTCTACGTCCCAGATCGAAGGTGAAAACTTCAGTCGACTATTTTTCGGGTCTGCGGACAATTCAATCTATAGAAAGCGCGGATGTCGCGTTTCTTATAATAGATGCGTTAGAAGGAATTACAAAACTCGATAAGAAAATCGCTGGAGATATCTTAGAAGTTGGGCGAGGTTTAGTAATAGTCGTCAATAAATGGGACTTTGCTTTAAAAAAGTTTGCTGTAGAACCTTTAGAAGGCTACGAAACTGAAGCTGATTTTCGTAAAGAGTTTGTAAAAGCAATCCGAAAAGAACTGTTTTTTCTTCCGGATTCTCCCATTATCTTTACATCTGCTACGGAAGGTTATGGAATCGATGAAATACTGCGCCGAGCCAAAGCGATTTTCGACCGTATGCAAAAGAAGCTCTCTACCGGAAGAATTAATAAAGTACTTCAAGAATTGATGGAAAAGCAAAAACCTCATGTCGTCCATGGCAGACGTTTCAAGGTTTATTACGCACTTCAAGTAGCCAATAATCCTTTCCGTATTCGTATTTACTGTAACCAAGAAATGCGTTTAGAAGATTCTTATAAACGTTACTTGGAAACGGGATTTAACGATGCTTTTCAACTCAATGGCTGTCCTATTAAATTTGATCTTATAGGGAAAAAGCCTCGGGAAAAATCGTAAATTTTTCAATTTCTTGCTTTCTTTTTTGAAATTTCTCTCTCTAATCATAGAAAATGAAACCAAAAAAAATAGCCTTCATGGGTTCTGACCCGATTGCATTACCCGTATTAAACTTCCTTCATTCGAGTTCGGGTAAAGACTACCAATTATGTGGGATCATCAGCCAACCTGACCGTCCGTCAGGTCGAGGACAGAAAGTTTCACCTAATGAAATTAGTTCCTGGGCTTTAGAAAAGAATCTAAAACTTTTTAGGCCAGAAAAACCTTCAGAAGAAGAACTTTCCTGGCTAAGAAATGAACACATCGATCTAGTGCTAGTATGGGCCTATGGCCATATTATCAAGAAGGATTTTCTAAACACACCTCCATTGGGCATGCTGAATTTTCATGGTTCTTTACTGCCAGCTTATCGAGGAGCCTCACCTGTGGAAACTGCTATTGCGTGTGGTGAAACAGTAACTGGAATTACCTTGATGCAAATGATTGCGAAAATGGATGCCGGAGATATGCTTGACAAAGAAGCCGTTGATATTTCTCTTTCCGATACGAGTAGTTCTTTACGCTTAAAACTGGCGGAAGCGGGGGTTCCTTTGATTGAGCGCAATTTACCAAATATACTAGAAGGGAAATGTCAGTTTCAGCCACAAGATGAAGCAAAAGTAACTTATACTCGAAAAATCAATAAAGAAGACGGCTGGCTAAACTTCAATGCTCCTGCAAAAGAGCTGGCTAATAGAGTCCGAGCATTCAATCCATGGCCTGGCGCATTTTTCAAGATAGAAGGAACAGTCATTAAAATAGGAAGTTGTAAAATGGTAGAGGAGAAATCTGATTTTGATCTTTTTAGTTCAAATAGCGCTCAGTCTCCAGGGACCCTAGTTTTGAATAAAGACAAACTTTTGATTGCAACAGGGCAGGGGATATTGGATATCATCTCCTTACAACGTCCAGGGGGAAAGATGTTAAATGTAAGAGACTTTCTGCGTGGGTTTCCATTAAGGGAGTCTATGAAAATCGAAAATGGGCCAATGCCGCCGCTAACGAGTCAGGAACCTTTTCCTTGGAAGTCGAAGTAATACCCATTTCCAATTTGAAGTGATAAAATGATCATTATATGTCATAAACTCAACCAAAGAGCTCTATTAGGGCATTTTTCGCATTTTCTATATCGTCTAGAGCTTCTTTTTCTTTTTTATCCCAATCTGCATCAGCAAAAGTTTTCTGGATCTGCGATTTTACTTTCTCAAAAATAGCATTAAATTGAGGTTTATCCTTATTTTCTAAAAAATCTTTCTGAACTGCGCCGATTCTATGCCAAGCCTGATGAGCATTTCTTTTAATATGGCTTACTTGCATCCTTTTTGATTCAGTCAGCTCGTCTTCTGCATGTTCTTTAGGTTGCAGCTGTCCTTCGGCCCATTCCATGTATGCTAGTAATTTTGCAAGTCCTATTTTAGCCTTCTCTACTTTTTCCTTGTCAAGAGTTACTGCTGCATTCATTGTAAATGAACAACTTAGAAATAAACTCAGTGCAATAATCAAAATTGATTTTAATGTTTTTTTATTCATTATATTTTTGATTTTTAAATTATTTTGTTATTTTTAATAATAATATAAATAATTTATAGAGTCAAATAAAGTAATGAATTTATAGGATTTCAGTTTTAATAGTATACTCCTCCCCCTAGAAGTCTTTCACCTTCGTACAGTCCTAAAATTTGACCTAAGGCCAAAGCCCTTTGAGTTTCAATGAATTCAATATCTGCTCCCTGTGGGGTAGGAGTAAAAATAATTTCTACGGAAGGATCGCGATATCTGGCCTTGGCTAAGAGTTTCGTTTTTTGATTAATAGTTTGGTTGATAAAACTCTTGTTTCTAATCTTGGCGGTCTTCGTGTAGAGTTCTTTGACGTCTATACTATCAAAGGCAATTTGGAGTTCATTCGTCTTATAGTTTTTGGCTACTACAACATAGTTTTTATAATCAGTATTAGATGGAATACCAATTCCTTTTCGCTGCCCTATCGTAAAATGATGTAAACCTCTATGTTTTCCTAGAACTTTGCCTTCTAAATTAATGATTAAACCGGGTTTATCTTCAATATATTGACTTAAGAATTTGTTAATAGAAACTTTACCTAGAAAACAGATTCCTTGGCTATCTTTTTTATCGGCATTGGGAAGGCCATTTTCCTTGGCAATTTGGCGGACTTGAGTTTTTTCTAAATGACCAATAGGAAAAACAGCATGTGCCAATTGTTCTTGTTTAAGGAAGGTTAGAAAATAGGATTGATCTTTATTTTTATCGATGCCTTCTAAAATATCATAGCTTCCATTGCTATTTTCTTGCCGTCTACAATAATGTCCTGTGGCAATGCCGTCGAATCCTTCTTTGAGTGCGTAGTCTAAAAAAACTCCAAATTTCATTTCACGATTACACATAATATCGGGATTGGGGGTGATACCGTTTCTATAGCCTTCAACAAGATAGTGTACGACGCGTTCTCTATAATCTTTAATTAGGTTAATAACTTCAAAGGGGATACCTAAGTGTTTTGCAGCAGCTTCGGCGTGTTTAATTTCTTCTTGCCAAGGACAGTCAGCGAAAAGATCGCTTTCTTCTTCATTGATCCAGGTTTTGATATAGGCACAAGAGATGTCAAATCCTGCATTTCTTAAATTTAAAGCAGCGACTGAACTATCCACACCTCCTGACAATGCTACGAGTATTTTTCTCATTTTATTTGTATTAGACTTCTTTCGAAACCAACTCTTTTGCTCTATAGCGGCGTCAAAAATTTATTCGGGATCCTCATGTATTTTTGTATACACTCCGGTCCCTTACAAATTTTTTCCTTACTATAGAGCAAAATACTTAGTTTCGAAAGAAGTCTATTGTAACAATGTTATAAAAACTTTGAGAAATTGCAATCTTGCGATTGACAGTTTGATTATTTTTTCTATATTATTGTATTTCAATCACGGGAGGTGCTAACGTCAGTTGGCTGAGAATTACTCCTAATATCTGATCCAGGTAATACTGGCGTAGAAACGGTGAGATGAAAAACTTAGATTTAACATTATATTTAGTTACCAATCGTGGTAAGCTTCCCTGGGAGACTTTTTGTTCAATTATCGAACAGGCAATTGAAGGTGGAGTGACGGTTATTCAGCTCCGAGAAAAGGAAATTTCTCAAAAGGAATTTATAAAAATTGGCAGAAGTCTTAAAGAACGTTTACAACTTAAAGGAAAACAGATTCCGTTAATTATCAATGATGCCATTGAGGTGGCTTTAGAAATTGGAGCTGAGGGTGTCCATTTAGGTCAATCAGATGCTTCTGTAGAAAAAGCACGTCAAATGCTAGGTAAAAAGGCCATTATTGGATTATCTGTTGAAACGATGGAACAGGCTCGAGCGGCTGGATTATTGGATATTGATTATATTGCAGCAAGTCCTATATTTGCAACTCCTTCAAAACTCAATACTGCAGCTCCTTGGGGGCTAAAAGGATTAAAAGAGTTATGTAGAATTTCAAAATACCCAGTAGTTGGGATCGGAGGGATTAATAGTAATAATGTTCCAAATATTATTTCCTCCGGAGCAACGGGTGTGGCAGTAATATCTGCAATCTTTTATGCAGAATCTCCTTTTTTGGCAGCACAAGAGTTTCATTCTAAGATTATGAAAGTTAAGGACTTAAGAACTAAAAAAATTAATTAAAACACTAAACTGGTTAAAAAAAACATGAAAATTTCTCAAATTGGTGAAGATCCCTTTATACAAATGATTAAGGAAAAAATGAATCAAGATCTTCCAAAAGATGTTATAGGTATAGAAGATGATTGCGCAGTCATTCCTTATACTCGGGATAAGCTTTTATTATTAAGTACTGATTCTCTAACAGAAGGATGCCATTTCTTGAAAGATAAAATTGCACCGGAAGATTTGGGTTATAAAGCTGTAATGGTCAATGTAAGTGATATCGCTGCAATGGGTGGACGAAGTCTGTATCTCCTTATGTCTATTGCATTACCGAGTGATGTAGAAGAATCTTGGCTTAAAAAGTATCTTGAAGGTGTGCAAGAGGCTTGTTCAGAGGCGAGGGTCTTTTTAATAGGTGGGGATACTACGGGTTCTAAAAATGAGATTTTTATTAATTTTACTATTGTAGGTGAAATTAATAAATCGGATATAAAATACCGTAAAGGGGCGCAAATAGGGGACAAAATCTGTCTCACAAGTCCTATTGGGGATTCGCTAGCTGGATTTCATTCCTTAATGGAAGGTAAAACAAATAGACTTACTCAAAAACATTGTAAGCCCAAAGCACAGTATAAGCAAGGGCTTTGGCTTGGCAAGCAAATCGCAGTCCATGCGATGATGGATCTTTCTGATGGAGTTGATCAAGATCTTGCACGCATGATGTTAGCCTCTAGTAAAGGAGCTGAAGTCGTACTGGAGCAAATCCCTATGTCGGAAGATTTCCTTGAGTTTGCAAAAACACATCATTGGAATGCGTCGGAGCAGGCGGTTGTATCAGGGGAGGAATATTGTTTATTGTTGACGGTAGATCCAGTTGAATTTGAACGATTAAATAATGAATTCATAAAAAAATTCTCCTGTCCACTTTATGTAATTGGATCGGTAAAATCTGGTACGGGTGTTACTTACCTTCAAAAAGGTCAAAATGTAAAAATTGAGTCAAAATCCTATGTTCACTTTAAGGAGCAATAAAAAAGAAAGATTTATCAAAAAATAAAAAAAGAAATGGAAAAGAAAAAATACAAAAGAGCATTAAGTATAGCAGGTTTTGATGGCAGTGGAGGGGCTGGGATTCAAGCTGATTTAAAGACTTTTTCAGCTTTAGGTTGTTATAGTATGACAGTTTTGACGGCTCTACCTGTCCAAAATACTCAAGGAGTGAGGTCAATTTATGAAATTGATATCCAGTGCATTAAAGAACAAATGGATTCTTTATTTGAGGATATTGGCGTAGATGCTGTTAAAATTGGGATGCTCCATCGTCCGGAAATCATAGAAGTTGTTGCTCATGCTTTGAAACAATATCATCCACCCATCATCGTAGTGGATCCTGTTATGGTAGCTAAAAGTGGAGACCGTTTATTATATGAAGGGGCTGTTGTGGCGCTTAAGGAACTCATTTTGCCACTGGCTACTATTATAACTCCAAATATTCCTGAAGCGGAAGATTTATTGAATAGAAGAATTGTTTCTAAATTGGATATGGAAAATGCAGCAAAAGAACTTTCCTTCATGGGGGCAAAAGCTGTTGTAGTGAAAGGAGGCCATATGCAAAGTCACTTAAGTGACGACTGTTTATATGCTGACGAATCGATCTATTGGTATAGTTCTGAACGTATCGATACGATCAATACTCACGGAACAGGTTGCACTTTTTCTGCTGCTATTGCAGCTTTACTGGCGCGTGGATGTAATATACCTGAAGCAGTAAAGCGTGCAAAGGAATATCTGACTGGAGCTTTAAAATCAGGGGCCAATTATGAGATTGGCCATGGGCAAGGGCCAGTGAATCACTTTTATGATATTTGGGAGTAAAATTAATTATACAAAAAACTTAAAAAACATCGATTCATTAAAAAAATGAAACACATAAATAAAAACAATTTGTTGTTACCACCTGCTCAAGGAAATAATATTAAAAACTTAGATCCATCAGTAAGTACTCAGCAAACGATCAATCATAGACTATTTGATAGTTTAGATATATTTTGGGAAGTTGCAAAATATCAACCATTAAAGATGAGATCATTAAGTAAGTGCTTTCCTGACCCAATCATCAATTCTGATAAAATTCGGGTTGTCGTATATTCGGTTGACTTATCAGATCCTGAAAATAAAAAAATGGCTTTTGCCCAAGAAAAGAACTTAAAAATTGAAATAAAAGACATAAAAACTGCAGCGAATGTTCAAAATCTCGTTATGTATGAACTGTATTTCAAATATATCGAATCTATTCAATTTGATAAAATTGTACCTTTGATTACTAACAATATCCAAAGAATCTTAGATTTAGCGCAAAACCTCATTTCATTCTCTTGTAAGGGTATAGAAGATAATGTAACGCTTTCTTTTCCGAAAGAATTAAAGTTTTTTGCTTGTGAGGGGCCAATGAAACGGAATGTAACTATCAAATTTTATGAAAATTTAATTTCTTTTTCTTGTGGATCCTTTTGGGATTTTACCCTATTAAAGCTTCCCGAGAGCTTAAAATTTTTCTCCTGTCTCGTCATTGTGCAGGACACAAATTTGACATTACCCAAAAATTTAATTTCTTTCAATTGTGATTATATTGGTAGCAATAGTTTTAGCACAAATTATCGTATTAAAGTACATCAAAATGTTAATCTTACATTTGGGGAAAAACTAATTTTTTTTACTTGTCGATATATTGCGCATGGAGTTACGTTGAATTTTCCAGCCGCACTTCCTGAACTTAGTGTCATTGCTTTTCAAGAAATTGAGGATGAAACAACGGAAGAAATTTTTAAAAATTTGCAAACACGCATCCAATCACATGAGCTTATTCAATAGCAAATTATTTTCTATTCCTCGAGAAAGTTGGCTCGGATTTTCATCTAGCTTTTCCGAAGCTTATAATATGTCTTTGTTTGTATTTATGGCACCCATCTTAGCTCCATTACTTTTTAAAGACTCTGTCCAAGAAAACAGCGTTTTTCTCACTTATATGCTTATATTTTTAGGGTCTTTTGTAATGTACCCTTTAGGGGCGTGGTATTATGGACATATTGGTGATGCTAAAGGGCGGCGTGCAGCTTGTATTTCATCAAGTTTTGGTCTTGCTGTGGTTACCGGAGCGATCGCTTTTCTTCCTATCAACATTCTTTCTAACTATACTTGGATATTTTTTTTTATCCTTCTAAGTTTACAATTTTTTTTCTCGGCCGGAGAATATTATAGCTCAATCGTTTTTTCTCTTGAACATGGCTCTACAGAAAATCAGGGCTTTATGAGTGGTATCAGTTGCTTTTTTGCAGTATTAGGATTATTGTTAGCAAATGGTTTGTCGATTTTAAGCGTTACTTTTGAAACTATTATTTCATGGAGAGCGGTTTTTATTGTTGGACTTCTTACAGGTTTACTTAGCCTCGGATTTAAATTTTATTGTAAAGAAAGTCCCATATTTAATCTTAAGAATGAATTTAAATCTATTTCTTTTGATTTTATCAAAGAAAATTTTCCCATTATTTTTTCTATAACTTTCGTTACAGGATTTTTTCATTCCATCTATGCTTATACCTTTATTTTCCTTCCATTAATATATAGTGACAGCGCTACCAGTAACTCTCAATTGGAAACTTTTTTCTGTTTAATTGTTTATGGGGTTGGATTACTGATTACAGGCTATTTTTCTGATAAATATAAAATTAAATCAACAATGTGTTTTGGGCTTATCGCATTTCTATGTTTCATTTTCATTTTCATTTCATTTTTTCATTCTATGCCTTTTATTATTCGCCTACTTTTAACTCTTTGTGCTTGTATTTATATCGGCCCAATTCACAGTTGGGTGGTTGAACAGTCTCATCCCAATAAAAGATGCCGCATTACAGCCATTAGCACTGCGTTTGCCATCGGCATTTTTTTCAATGCATGTGTACCGATATGTTTGTTTTTTTATCAAAAATACGCTTCATTATGGTTAAGTAGTATTTATATTGCTGTATTAGCAATAATTGCATTATTTATTTTATTAAAAAGTAAGACTTCTGTATGCCTATCCAATGAATGCGGTATACGTCAATAATCGATACTTGTATATTAAAATTCTTCTTTATTTCTTGAATTTGTACTTCGGTAGAAAGCATTCCATTAATAATAAAATCTGAGGCTGATTTCGTGTTATCAGCAATAAATAATGGCCTTGAATGCAATAAGTAAAATTCTAAACCTGTTCAATAAAATCGTCAATTATATAATGCATAATTTAGTAATGAATTATGCATTATAATATTAAAATTTAAGATTTAAGATTTAAGATTTAAGACTCAGCTTTAGGAATATTCGATGGGATATCAATATTATGTGGGTGATTTCTTTTGACTTTATTGATACTAGCGCGTTCATGGAGAAGACGTTCGAGTTTATCCACCATCTTATCAATAGATTTATAAAGATCTTCAGAATCTTCAGAAGCGATGATATCTGTGCCGGGGACTTCGACAATGCCTTTTGCAGTATATTGAGCTTTGAGAACTTTTTTATGATGCTTATCGATGAGTTTATCTAAGGTAGCTTCTACTTTATCTTCGTCGTTCAAATTGATATTTGAACCATCGAGCTCAACATGGCCCTTGGCGGCAAATTCTTCTTTAGAGTCTTTTCTGTGATGATAAGCAAGATCAACACGGATCCTGACAATTCGATTATTAGGATGTAGTAGCCTTTGCAATTTCGTAGTTACTGTTTGTTTAAGGATGTCGGTAAGGTCCATATGTGAACCCGAGATTATTACTTCTTGGTTATTATTCATTGCATTTTTAAGGGTTTAAGTTTACAAAAAATTATGGATAAAAGATATTTAGAGTATTCAGCAGTCGTTATTACTGGAGGATCATCTGGCATAGGTGCTAGTTTTTTAACTTTCTTATTAAATTTAAGTCAAAAAGTTTTAATTTGCAATCTTTCTCGACGAAAACCTAAACTATTTGAAGGAAAAGAAAGGTGTTATCATTTTGAATGTGATCTTTCCAAACGAGAACTAATTGAGGAAGTAGTTCCAAAAATAAATCAGTTACTGATAGACCAGATGCCGCAGGGTAAGATCTTGCTGATTAATAATAGTGGATTTGGTGAATATGGGGCTTTTCAAGATACTAATCTTTCGAACCAACTGAATATGATTGATGTAAATGTATGTGCAGTTGTTCACCTGACGGGTTTAATGTTACCTTTGATAATCAAAAGAGGGGGAGGGATAATAAATGTTTCATCTGGTGTAGGATTTCAGCCGACGCCTTATATGGCAACCTATGGAGCTACGAAGTCCTTTGTTCTGGATTGGACTCTAGCTATTAGAGAAGATTTAAGGGATAAAGGCGTTCGTGTATTAGCCTTATGTCCTGGGGTAACGCAGAGCAGTTTTTTTGCAAGAGCGGGATTTTCGCCGGAGAAAGAAAGTCGGCAACCAGCTGAAGAAGTTGTTGAGGTGGCATGGAAGGCCTTTGAAGCTGATAAGGGTTTTGTAATACCCGGGTTTAGGAATAAAGTAATGATTTGCATTGGGAAATTTTTTCCTTTATGTTTACTGACTAGAATTTCAGGAATGATCGTGAAACGATTTAGAAAAAGTAAATAGTGAAGTGAATTAAATGGTGAATGAGGTTGAAGAAAAGTGTATTGCCAGTCAAGAATCTCAAGGTCCAGGTTCAGATCCTTTCGGTGAAGAGGCGCCGTTAATCAATTTAGAGGAATTGAAAACATGGATTATTTCAGAGGATAATCGATTGCTTGTTATCAATAAACCTGGATGGGTGGTTTGTCATCCTTCGAAAAATGGACCTTTATCGAGTTTAGTGGGTGCTTGTCGCGAATATACAGGTTTAGTTTCCTTGCACTTAGTTAGCCGTCTAGATAGAGAGACTAGTGGGGTAGTTCTTTTGGCAAAGGACAAGAAAATGGCTAGAATTTGCCAAATGGCGATGGAATTTAGAAAAGTAAACAAATTTTACACAGTTTTGTTAGTAGGCGAATTAAAAGAAAAAATTGAAGTCGATCAACCACTTGCGAAGGATATCAAAAGTTTAATTCATGCAAAGCAATGTGTGCGTGAAGATAGGACGGCACAGCGAGCGCAAACTACGTTTAAGCCCATACTTATAAGAAATGGTTATACGCTTTGTGAAGTAGAATTACATACTGGGCGAAAGCATCAAATCAGAGCACATGCCCAGTGGTTGGGGTATCCGGTTGTTGGGGATAAAATATACGGTCCAGATGAAAAATTGTTTTTAGAGTTTATCGAAAAAGGTTGGACAGAAAACTTGGCTAATCAATTGCCAATGAAACGGCAAGCCATACATGCTGCGAAATTGGAATTTTTCCATGAGGAATTTCAAGAGAGTATTTCTGCGCCGTTACCTGAAGATATGGAAGTATTTTGTCGTAGTTTTATGGAATTAGAAAAAGCAAGCTCACTTTATTTATAACACCTTTTCCAAAAAACTCTTAACCCGATCTGTTTTTGGTGAACTAAAAAAATCTTTTGGACTGCCTTGTTCTATAATTTGGCCTTGATCGAGAAATAGAATTCTATCGGCTACTTCCTTTGCAAAAGACATTTCATGAGTGTTCATAATGAGAGTCATGCCTGTATGAGCAAACGACTTGATGGTATTTAATACTTCCTTTACCATTTCCGGATCGAGAGCTGAAGTGGGTTCATCCAGAAGAAGAATCTTGGGGTTCATGATAAGCGCTCGAACTATTGCTATACGCTGTTTTTGGCCGCCGGAGAGCGACTGTGGATAGGCTAATTTTTTGTCTAATAAATTGACTTGTGATAAAAGATTTTCAGCTTTAGGCATCAATGCTTCTTTTTTTTTGCCTAAAACAACTTTTGGCGCATAAAGAATGTTCTCGATAACAGACATATTGCGAAAAAGATTAAAATGCTGAAAAAGCATTCCAATTTGAGGCTGAATTTTGGGGAGCGATGATTTATCGAGCAGGACACCATCGATCCAAATTTCACCACTTGTTGGTGTTTCTAAAAGATTCATACAGCGAAGGAGTGTAGATTTTCCGCTGCCTGAAGGACCAATGATGGCGATGACTTCACCTTGTGCAATATCTATAGATATTCCTTTGAGCACTTCGAGGTCATTAAATTTTTTCCTTAAATTTTTTATTCTAATCATTGGTTTTGAGTTTTCGTTCTAAGATTTTTGCAAAGTAACTTAAAATTTCCACTAAAATGTAATAATAAATTGAGGCTATAAATAAGGGAATAAAATAGCTATACTTTTCAGCGACAACAATTTGCGCTCTTGCCATCAGATCGGCGCCTCCTATGATAGATATAATCGCGGTTTCTTTCAGCAAGTTAATCACCTCATTAACAAGAGCGGGAAGAATATTTTTAATCGCTTGAGGAAAAATGATGTCCTTCATCATGGCAGTGTAGGGAATACCAAGAGCTTTCGATGCTTCAAATTGTCCTTTATCAATGGACTCAATACCTGCTCTAATGATTTCGCAAACATAGGCGGCAGAATTTAAAGAAAACGCAATAATACCTGCTTCGAATACAGACATTTTATAGTGAATGAGCGTTGGAATGGCAAAATAAACTAAGCTTAATTGGATTAAAAGAGGCGTTCCTCGGAAAATGGAAACATAACTTGAGGCAAAAATTTGAAGAAATTTATTATGACTTAATTTACTCAATGCAAGAAGAGAACCTAAAATCAACCCAAGAGCTACAGATATCAGAGTATATTCCAAAGTGACAATGATTCCTCCCGAAATGTATTTTATTGAAGATAGCCATTCTTGAGTGAGTATTTCCATTGAGTAATATTTTTAAATTAACTTGAATATTACTGAATAAAGTTGTAAATTTCAACTATTAAAATCGATTTGTATGAATAATAGAGAATTATTGAAAATTATAGCAACGGAGGAGATAAGGGATCAAAGTGAGCTATTGAAAAAAATCAAAAACAGGGGATTTGAGATGACCCAGTCTACGCTTTCAAGGCGACTTAATAAAATGGGAATAAGGAAAAAGCATGGAGTGTACATTGCACCTAATTCTCCCGATATAACGTTTAGTAGTTTAATAAAACGTATTGATGAAGCTCCGCCGAATCTTTTGGTACTTCATACTCCTCCAGGACATGCGAGTGCTTTGGCTTACAAGTTGGATTATATGAGTGCTAATGACCCTGAATCGACATCCTCGAATTTTGGTACAACTAATGATGATACAGGATTTTATGAAATTGTTGGAACAATAGCCGGTGATGACACTGTATTTGTTGTAACACGACCTGGACAATTGGAAAATCTAAAACGAAAAATTATTGA
Organism: Verrucomicrobiota bacterium; assembly: GCA_013289195.1. Next base: position 34,774 of record JABDAI010000003.1, on the reverse strand, counting down.
ATTATGGAAGTAATACCCATTCTTTTTTAAGTTACTTAATTATTAAGTTATTACTTTTCGTAAACGTTTTTTGTTTACAAGAGGAAAATTTTCTGAAAACATCGAGCTCGAGTAGATTTTTTCTATGATTCACCCCTTCTGTGATGAATTGCCAAGGTTCTATTAGTAAAAAGTTTTTTGTTGTGAGAAAAAAAATTTCAAGATGCTTCTTGTTATACCTCGCAGTCTTTCTTGGGTTTCATGTTCTGTCTTCTCGATTAGTAGCTCTTTCACCCATGAAACGCATTGCCTCAGAGGATTTTGACTGTGTGTGGAAGGGATTTCTGCCTCATCCTATTTGCATGCCGGAAAAACCTTCACTTGATGACGATTTTACAGATGATGAAGGATTATATGGAATCGACGTTCCAGATGATACTAATAATAAAGGGGAAGAAGAAGAAGTGGATATTATTTTTGATGAATCCATGAGTGATGCAGAAGCTTTAAAGGCAGATCAATTATTGAAAAAGCTTCAAGCTGAAGCGGATGTCTTTTTAGTTGAGGATTTTAGTAAAGGGCAAAAAATATCCCTTGAAGAAGCCATCTATTTAGCATTAAGGGATAATGAAGGTGTGGGCTTTGGAACTGCAAGTGCTTTAGAAGCTAATATTACCAAAGGTATTACTTCGGCTTATCTTCAAAGAGCAGCTGACGTACAATCTTTATTGGCTTTTGAAGAAACTTGGACACCGCAATGGAATACAACTTTAGTTGGAAATTGGACACGTCAATTTAATAGAGAAGGGCCTTTCACTGATACAGTTATTATCCCAGTTCCGAGTATATCAACATCTCAGAAATTAAAATCAGGTGGGTTGATTAATTTAATTTGGAACAATTCTTATACCTATACTAAGGTCAGTGGACAGGAAAGTCATACAACTGCTACTACGACTTTAGGCTTTAATATCAGCCAACCCTTATTACAGGGAGGTGGCTTTGAAATAGGAACTATCCCTTTAACATTAGCTTACTTAGGTGATGAAATTTCAATAAATAATTTAAAGCAAGTCGTGATAGATAATGTTACGCTTACGATAACATTATATCGTGCTTACTTAAGAGCAATAGATGAATTTGAAATTGATAAACGGGCAATTTATAAAGGACGTGATGATTTGGCACATACAAAAGTTTTAGTTGAGGCAGGTAGGCGAGCAAAGTCTGACATAGTGGAACGCCAACGTTATTTGGCGCAACAAGAGTTTAATTTTCAAGATCAAAGAAATACCGTAGAATCTGCTCGAATAGATTTTTTAAGACAAATCAATATGGATACAAGTACTAATTTAGTTCCACAAGATCTCTACGTTCTGGATATTGAACCTGAAGATATGCCAACTATTGAGGAGTTGCTTTCTATTACATTTCTTAATAATCCAACTTATTTGACTGAATTGCTCAATTTCCGGATTGCAGAATTAAATTATATGTTGGCGCGCAATAATACATTATGGAATTTAACTTTGAATGCGGGAATTGCGTCCTCAGTAACGAGAAACTCTTTAGGACGTTCTAATGAAAATGCATGGGATTTTAGGGACCGAGCAGTAAATGCTGGATTGACCTTAACCATTCCATTTAATTTCTTAGAAGCGAGAAAGTCAGCACTTCTTAATGCAAAGATTGCTTTAAGGAATGCTAAAATTAGTTTACGAAAAAGGGAACAAGATTTAACAGCGTCGATTAAGGACACATTGCGTACTATTAAAAAAGATATTATACAGATAAAATTGGCGAAAATAAATACTATGTTATCGAAAAAGCGCGTATTTCAAAAGCGTCTAGAAATAGAGGGAGGGCAGTCAAGTAGCTTTGAGCTTACAGGTGTTCAAGATGATTTGATTTCTGCAGAGAAAGCCGAACTGGATGCGAAAGTGAGTTTAATGAATGATATAGCGGTTCTCGATGCTTTGATAGGAACTACTCTGGATTCTTGGAATATCAATATTAATCGTAGAACAGATAATATGCCGAAACTCAGTGATACACTTTTTGGTAAAGTTAAAACGTAAAAAGAATTTTTAAAGCTATGGAAATATTAGGAGGCGTCGAAGAAAAACCCCATGATCTCAATGAACTTTTAAATTTGATTATTGAGAAGACCAAGAAATTTACTCACTCACAGAGAGTTATCATATACCTTTACGATGAGCATGAAAAAATTCTCTGGAATCGTGCCGGAGAAGGTGTGGAATTCATGTCAGTTGAATTCAAACTAGGGCAGGGTGTTCCAGGGCAAGTCATTGACAAGGAGAAAACCTTTGTCATGCAGGATGTGAGTAGGGATAGCCGCTATGATCCTAAAATAGATGATATAACGGATATTCATATTAAGTCGATGCTTTGTGCACCTATCAAAGAAAAGAATAAGAAAATTGGCGTTATTCAACTGATTAATAAAGAAGATGGAGAATACGACGATGATGATGTGGCTTTTGTAGAAGCCATGTGCGCTCAAGCCTCAATTGCGATAGAAAATACTATTCTTTTTGGAAGTTTGCAGGAAACGCGCAAGCATGAGCAAGAACTTGCTGAACAAATCAAAGAGCAAAATGATAAGCTTCAGGAGGCTTATATAAAAGTCTCTGAAGAAAAGAAAACGGTTCAGGAGTCTTCAAAAACTGTAACTCGTAATCGGACTATAGCAGCTATAGCAATTATTGCATTATTTTTACTTATTGGATTAGCCATTTGGGGCTTTTCGTATTTTTCAGGTGGAAAAAAAGAGGGTGCTCCGCAGGCAAAACTAGAAATAGATGTGAATAAAATAGAAGATAAAAATGTATTTACTGTGACACCGCAATCTTTAACCTATCCTTTGACCTTAAGAGGGATATTGGAGCCTGCTAGCATTGAAAACAAATTTGCTCCCTTTACCGGACGAATTGTTTCTAAAAATTTTACTATTGGTGAGGAAGTTCAAAAGGGTCAAGAATTACTCATCATTAGTGATGAAAAAGTTTTGGTAGAATATAGGAATGCAAAAGTAGCTGAGATAACCGCTTTGGAAGAATACGAGAAGAAGAAAAATTGGGCAACAAGCACACAATTAGCTGACGCAAAACGAGAAATATTCCGCGCACAAGAAAAAGTACAATCTTCGCAGAAACTTTATGACTTAGGTGTAATAGCAAAAGAACAACTTGATAGTGCAGAAGATTCATTACATTCTGCACAAACAAAACTTGAGACAACAGAGAAAGAAGGCGATGAGCAGGCAGTCAAAGTAGCTGAATTTAAATGGCAAAATGCAGCGCTTACCGAAAAAGAATTTGCAGACAAAATGAAACAATCGGTTATAAAGTCAGATACAATAGGCGTAGCTATTTTACCACCTAGTGGGGGTGAAGAAAAAAAGAGTAAGCCTATTGAGGTTGGAATGCAAATTGATGATGGCACCGTATTCGTTGCCATAGCAGATTTAACTCGATTAAAAGTTGTAGGGAAAGTGGAGGAAGTCGATATTACGTCAGTGAAGCAAGGACAAGAAGTTAAAGTCACTGGGGATGCATTTCCAGGAATTACACTGACAGGTAAGGTAACCTATGTTTCTTCACAGGCAAAGCAAGGGGGAAGGGCGCCTTACTTTGAAATTAACGTTGAGACTGAACCTTTAAATGATGAGGAACGAAAGAGAATTCGTTTGGGTATGAGTGCGACTTTGAGTATTGTGACGTACAGTAATCCTGAAGCTTTAATGGTTCCATTTACTGCTATTAAAATAGCTCGAGATGGCAACTATGTCTACAAGATTGTCCCTGGGGCTGAACCCGAAAGAGTTCGTGTGGAAACTGGGAAAACAACGCCTACGAGTGTGGAAGTTACAGCAGGTGTTCAAGCCGGAGATAAGCTTTTAATATTAAATCCTTAAAATAATTTACAGTGAGTACACCCATTTTAGATTTGCAAGATGTTGTCAAAAATTACTATTTAGGGCCAGTGACTGTGGAGGCGCTAAAGGGGATTAATTTTAAGGTTTTTGAAAAAGAATTTGTAGCAATAGTAGGTACCTCTGGATGTGGGAAATCGACTTTGATGAATATTATGGGGCTCCTTGATAAACAGACGTCGGGGAATTTTTATATCGATGGAGTCAACGCACAGCTCGCCGATGACAACGAATTATCGACGCTACGCAATCAAAAGATTGGGTTTGTGTTTCAATCTTATAATTTACTGCCTAAGCTCAATGTTTTAGAAAATGTGGCAGTGCCATTGCTTTATAGGGGTTGGTCGCGTAGTCAAATAGTTCCAAGATGTCGTGAAATGCTTGCGAGGGTGAATATGGCGGACCGGGAACATCATAAGCCCAATGAACTTTCTGGTGGGCAGCAGCAAAGAGTGGCGATTGCAAGAGCATTGGTTGGAAAGCCTTCCATGATTTTAGCCGATGAACCGACTGGGGCACTTGATGTTAAAACGAGTGAGGATATTTTGAATTTATTTTATGAACTTAACCGTACAGATGGAATGACAATTGTATTAATCACACATAACGATGAGATTGCTCAAAAAAGTCCCCGTCGAGTCGTTCTAAAAGATGGAATCGTTGCAGCTGATATAAAACTATGATAATCAAAGCAAATGTAAACATGGGTATTCGCAGTCTTCTTGCCTCAAAGCAAAGAACGCTGCTGGCTTTACTCGGTATTGTTATCGGTATTGGTTCAGTGATTGCGATGGTATCGGTAGGTATTATTGCTTCTGAGCATGCATTAAAACAATTTAAAGAGATGGGTACAGATTACATTGTCATAAGTAAAGGTTGGGGTGGAAATTTTGGTGAAAATGCTCCTAAAATTACTTTGGAACAGGCGGTTGAACTACCCTATCGTGTAGCGAATATTTTGGAAGCAACCCCAATGGCTTCCAGTGGGACCAACTTTATTTACCAAGGGCAAAATTATTCCTCACAAATTATTGCAACTTTGGGCAATTTTTTAAGCATTAACCGTTTCAAAATGCAGGAAGGACGATACCTTTCAGATTTAGATGTGAATATGAATTACGCCGTATTAGGCTCAGAGGTTGTTGATGAAATGAAGGAAAAAGGAATCACCAAATTTCTGGGGATTGATATCATGTTTCGAGACAGATTATTTACAGTGATTGGAATATTAGAGAAAACACCGGGTGGAGGTATGAAGCCATTTAGTGCCAATCGTTCTATCATGATACCAATCAGTACTTTTATGAGAAGTTTTGAAGATCCTGAAATTAGCTATATTCTTGGAAGAGTGAAACCTGGCTCAGTGGCATCGGAAGTCGCTGAGGATATAAAGAACTATTTCCATCTTGTAGATCCTCAACTAGAGATCGAAATTCAAACTGCCGAAGAGCTTATTCAGCAGCAAAACAAACAGTCACAACTCTTTACTCTTTTATTAGGTGCGATAGGAAGTATTTCTCTTATTGTGGGAGGAGTTGGTGTTATGAATGTGATGCTAGTATCCGTCTCTGAAAGGAAAAAAGAAATTGGAATTCGGCGTGCTTTAGGGGCATTACGCCGTGATATTCAATTGCAATTTTTAATTGAATCTTTAGTACTTTGTTTGATTGGAGGGCTCATTGGGTTAGGAATTGGAATCGGTGCGTCCTATTTTCTTGCACAGCACAATGGATGGGACTTCATGGTTTCCAAAGCAGCAATTCTCTTGGGTATAGGCGTTTCAACGGGTGTAGGATTATTTTTTGGTTACTATCCCGCTCGTCAAGCATCTATGCTAGATCCTATTATTGCACTTCGATCTTAAGGGCTAGCGGGTGAAAAGTATTGACATGCAGATGTAGGGTTTCATTATTAATATTATTCATCAATAATATTAATAATATGTATAACAATATAACGGAATTTTTGAGATTATCTTCATGCGGATGTAATGCATTAGAAGAAGTTGTAGTGCATCCTGGATTAGAAGTGGGTGTAGCTCCTGGGGGCCGAGTAGTTGGCTGCAATGGATTAATCGCAGATAATATGGCTATTATGAATAGAATAATAGAAGCCAGTACATTGACAAAAGCTGAGATGGCTACGATGGCATTGGCGCTTATGGCATGTATGTACTTCGCCCCATCAATAGAATTTACTGGAGCTGCTATTGCAGTGCTAACATTTATAGGATTAGTAATTGAAAAACGGGAAAGTGTAATGTCTGCAATTTTTTCGAGCATCGCTTATCTAAAAACATTAGATTTTAAACTAACAAAAGCTGAGATGGTAATTTTGGCATCTGCTTTTATTACCTATGTGGTTCTTGTCCCATCTTTTGCTTTTACTTTAGGTTCCATTGCTGCTCCAGCGCTTGTCTTAGAAATGACTGGAGATCCTGAAAGTATAATTCAAATGATGGCAGCTTATACTGCTACTTGTGTGGGAATTGGGGCTACTGTTACAGATATGTCATTGTTTTGGGAGGTATTATTAAGAATATTGACTGCATGCGTGACGTATTGTGCTTTAGGTATTTTGCCACACATGATTAATAAAATTATTTAATTTTTTTTAAATTTGAAATATTATTCGATAGGTCTCCCAAGTAATAGGCAAAAAAGAGTTTTTGTAATAAATGTAATGCTGAAGTTCTTGAAAAAACTTGAATGATTTTTGCTTTTCAGCGTAAAAAGTCACGAGGGGGGGGCGTCATAATAAGTTCAGCATATTACATCTATTCCTAAGTTATTTTGTTACACTTATATTCATAAAAGCCCTTTTTCATCTTGGTTTTTATTGGATCTGTCAGATTACGTAAAATTCATACACTTAAGGTTTATTGCTATTTAACGAAAGCCCTGTGTGTGATAGGACTTTTTTGTAACATATTTTTTCAAAAAGCTTCGATTAAATGAGTCGATTTAATTTTTTGCGCGCTGTTTCAAGTTGTTTGCTCAAATCATTTAGGTTCGCCAATGTTTTTTCCCCATGCTGAGGGACCTTTTTAATTGCATCCTGAGAGTCTTTAAGCTTTTTTTCTAATTCTTCTACTAATTCTTTCATTATCTCTAATGATTCTGTTATTTTTAGTTTTTTAACATGTTTTTTAGCCGCTTCAAATTGTTGTTTTGAAGTTATGGGGTATTTCTTAAAAAACAGTGTCTGCCATTCTTTCGTTATACCGTTTCGATTTAGGATGGTTGTTATTTTTTGTACTCGTACTTGTTTTTGAGGATCTCTAATTTTTTTGATTATCTCCCCAGCTGCTTCCAAGGCTTTTGCATATTCATCTTGAAAAGATACAGAATATTCTTTTAGAAAAGCATCTTGTTCTTCCAGAGTTTGGCCTGCTCTAGCTAGCATATTTCGTATGCTTTCCTTTCGAGATTCCTCCTGGTTTTCCGGGTCTTTCCAGTAGGTAACTCTTGTACGTATTATATCTAACATTGGGTCCGAGAGTACCGGCTCCTCGTCTAAGAATGTTTCTTGTTCTGAGAAACCCTCTATACCGAGCGCTGCAGGCATTTGTTGTATGATTATTTCCTGTTCTGATTCATTTGTTATGCCAGTCTTTGCCAATTCTTCTCGTATGATTTCTCTACGAGTTTTTTTGATTCGTTTACTTCCTGGTTGGGCTGTTGTTTCAGGTTTTTGTGTATCTATTGTTTGTTCTAAGCTATTTGGCTTCAAATATATGGAAGGTTTGTAGTCATCGGGTTCAAAAAGCCTTAACTCCTGATCGGATGGTAGTTGGTTAATATTTTGAGGTTTTTCCTTGAACCAAGACCAATCTTTGAACGGATTTTCAGCGTTTTGATACCAAATGACTAGCCATCCAAAAAAAGACTTTGTACCTTGAGGATTGGTTTGTGGCTTAGATGACAATTCGTCTGCTTCTTTAATCCTTGGCCTGTGTTTTGGTCCTCCTATACCTCCCGGCGTCATGAACATTGCATTTTCCTCCATCTTATAGGGTTTAAGTTAATTTTTTGATCATTAATTATTACGTCATTGATTAATTAATATTAACATTTAAACATTAATTAATCAAAATATTGATATTTTTATTTTATTTATTATAATATTCTTTTTCATATCTTGTTATTGCTATTTTAATCGAACTATATGATTTCTCAAGTAAATTAAGTTTTTGATCTATTTTGCTTTTTCGATGTTACGTCAACTGGTTTTGATGACCAAAACGTATAGGCTGATTTTTTTATAAATCACGCTAATTGAAATGGGTCTTTATTTTTGAATGTTCTAAAAAATGAGTATGATAAATCTATATTATCTCATGATTGGAAATCTTCTTCACCTATTTTCTATCCCACCATTTTCACTATCAAAATCAGGGTGATACTCTATTTGCCATAATACATCAATGATTCGTAGTAGTATTCTATTAATATCCTCACTAGATTTTTTATCCCAAAATAATATTAAAAATAGATTATGGAAATCTTCTATATCTTCCTTTTCAAAATTTTCAGAAGCTATTCCTTCATGGATATCTTCATATTGTATTACATCCATTAAACCTTGAAAGATATTATCTACAAACTGCAATGAAATTTTGGCCTCTAAATCTGTTGATAGTAAACTAGAAACTCTCAATAGGAGAAGTAAATGAGCATTGACTGACCAATGATTTTTATCATTTAAGTGTTCAATTATAATTAGACTTCCTTCTTCAGTTAAGTAGTCATTTTGTTCAAATGCTTGTAAAAGTTCTAGTGCTGGTTCCCTAAATTCTAACATTTCATGATTAAGCAAGCCTATAAGCTTAGGAATAGCATTCTGAATATGGATAGTTGTTGGATGATTTAGTGTACTCGCTCTTTCAAGAGTCCAATATGAGAGCATACATTGGTTAAGGAATTTTAAACTGGCTTCGGCAAGCTCCCAGTCATTACTTTCAAGACAAAGTAAAATATCTGAAATAAATGGCTCTGTTTTATCAAAATTTATCAATTGTTTATAAATAAGTTTACATAAAAGCAAAATAGATTTTATTGTATTTTCAATATCTTTGCTGGGCAAAATATGTACAGATTCAATCAAAGTCGTTAATAACATTTTAACAACTATAGAAGACTTAACAGAATACAAAAAATCAAATAATTCATCAATTTTTTTTTCATCGTTTTTTAAATCAACCAAAAATTGATCTGCAAATAAGTATTTCTGGAAAGATTTCAGTAAGAGAAATTGATCGTAGGGCACGCTACAAGATAATCTTATATTATATTTTTTATCTTGTTGAACATTGGGATCAATTAGATTCGATTTAAATTTTAAAACAAAAATTCCTGCTTTTAATGTGAAAAGAAAATTTTGCAAAGACCACAATTGAATGTAATCACAATATTGATTTAACGATTTTTGATCAAATGCTTTAGAGAGATTGGTTCTGAATCTTAAAACACTTTGTGAATAATAAAGTTGTGTGAAAAAATCTAAAGTAGGTTTTTTAAAATTAATCCGATGCTTTAAAAAATCTTCTACAAGTGAATTACATCTAATATTGACGCAACTATATGCTAATAAAGGTTTATAATGAAATTCACAACAGAATGAAAAAATTTTCCAATGTATTTCTACAGGTAAATATTTTTCAATTGAAATGATTTCAAGTTCTCTTTCTCTTGCGCCAAAATTGCTTTTTTTAGTTTGAGGATGTTCAACAGGTTCTTTACCAATTCTTTTCATTACAAAAAATATATATAGAACAATCTAAAAATATCGAGATTAATCGTCTTTATTTCACTAAAATATGGATCTAAATGTTAAATTATGCTACTGATTTAATTGCTTTGTAAAGTATTTCAGCGCTTCGTTCGATGATCTCCCCCTTATGGGCAGTACTAATAAAACAAGTTTCAAAAGCAGAGGGGGGGAGAAATAGTCCTTTTTCTAGTGCGTATTTAAAGACGCATTTGAAATGATTTGATTTTGTTTCGAGGACGTCATTATAATTTAAAACAGGTTTTTCACTAAAGAAAAAGCTGAACATAGAACCTACTTGAGGTACTTGTATAGGAATTCCTTTTTCTTTAGCGCCTTGTAGAATGGCCTCTTTGATAATAATTCCCATTTTATTGAGATTTTGGTAAGGCAGTTCTTGTTCCAATAATTTTAATGCTGCTAAACCCGCTGCCATGCCTATTGGGTTACCACTCAGTGTACCTGCTTGGTAAACAGGCCCTTCAGGAGCGAGATATTTCATTATTTCCTCTTTTCCTCCAAAGGCAGCAACAGGGAGACCTCCTCCAATGATTTTTGCAAAAGTTGTCAAATCCGGAGTGATATTTTCTTTTTCTTGGACTCCACCCAAGCCTATACGGAAACCTGTCATGACTTCGTCAAAAATCAATACAGTACCATATTTTGTACATAACTCTTTTAATTTTTTTAAATACCCAGGAAGTGGTAATATTAGTCCGCAATTAGCTGGATAAGGTTCAAGAATAATCGCAGCTATTTGATCGGGTAATTGAATAAAGGTTTTTTCTATTTCTTCAATATCGTTAAAAGGTAAAATAATCGTTTCAGATGCAAAAGAATATGGAACCCCTGCGCTATCAGGATGACCGAATGTTAAGGCTCCCGATCCAGCTTTAACTAATAAACCGTCTGAATGCCCGTGATAACAACCTGAAAATTTGATAATTTTGTCCCTTCGGGTATATCCTCGAGCCAATCGAATAGCAGACATAGTAGCTTCTGTTCCACTATTAACCATTCTTATTTTTTCAATAGAAGGAACAAGTTCTATGATTTTTTTTGCCAACAATAATTCGTAACTATTCGGCGTTCCAAAACCAGTTCCTTTATCAAGAGCTTCGAGAATTGCAGCTTTAATGGTAGGGTGATTATGTCCCATAATTGCTGGTCCCCACGCACCTACAAAATCGATATATTTTTTACCTTGAGTTGATGTTAAAATAGCGCCATCTGCCCGTTCAGTAATAAAGGGTTCACCACCAACTGCATTAAATGCTCTGACGGGCGAGTTGACTCCTCCAGGCATGCATTTTTTACATTCTTCGAATAAATTAACTTCAGTTTCTTGAATTAGCATAGTTATAAGATAGGATAAAATTCTAATTTAAATATTTTTGAACAATAGGCATTCTCCTTCCTACTCCAAAAGCAATTGTAGAAATTCGTAGCCCTGGAGCAGCTTGTTTACGTTTATATTCATTTAAATCAATCTTTCTGATAATATCTTTAGTTATTTTAGGGTCAAGCCCAAGTTCGATAATTTTACTAGTACTTAATTGTTCTTCGACATATAAAGTAATAATTTTATCTAAGATATCATAAGGAGGGAGGGAATCTTGATCTACTTGATTTTCCCTTAATTCAGCTGATGGAGGTTTGAAGATAGTATTAGTGGGAATAATTTCCTTTTCGCGGTTTATATATTGAGCGAGTTCATAAACTTGAGTTTTAAGAACATCCGCAAGAACTGCGAGTCCTCCAACCATATCTCCATAAAGAGTGCAATATCCGACGGCCATTTCACTCTTATTACCCGTTGAGAGTACCAATGCGTTGAGCTTATTTGAAGTGGCCATAATTAAAGTACCACGAGCTCTTGCCTGTATGTTTTCTTCAGTAGTATCCCGAGGAGTTCCTCCAATAATCGGTTGCAAGGTCTTTTCTAAATTATCTACAATATCTTGGATAGATAAGGTTATTAAGTGGATTCCTAAATTTCTAGCAAGCTCTTGGGCATCGATTTTGCTGTGTTCACTAGAAATTTTCGATGGAAGGCTTAAACCTATAACATTTTCTGCACCTAATGCTTTTACTGCAATGCATGCCACAACTGCCGAATCGATCCCTCCACTGATGCCAATAATAGCTTTTTTGAAATTGAGTTTATTGGCATAATCTTTAACTCCAAGTATGAGGCCTTTATAAATTTCTTCTTTTTGGCTTAGTTCTTTGCAAATATCAGATTCTATGGGTGGCCTATCCATATCAATGACTTTTATTGTTTCTTCAAACGCGGGAAATAAAGCGCGTATTGAGCCATCGGAATTGACTATTTCACTGCGGCCATCATAAATTAATTCGTCATTACCTCCAATTTGATTACAATAAACTACAGGGCAGTTACAACACTTTGCAACAGCGCATAGAAGTTTCTCTCGTAATTTATATTTACCATAATTCCATGGGCTAGCAGAGAGATTTAGAATAAGGTCCACTTTTTTTTCCTTAAGATATATAACAGGGTCGAGTTGATCCATTCTATAAGTTTGTAAAAATTCACCTGTCCAAATATCTTCACAGATTGTAATACCAATTCGTTTTCCTTTCCATTCAATAATCTTCGGGACTTGTCCTGCAATAAAATTGCGAATTTCTTCGAATACGCCGTATGAGGGTAGGAGGCATTTCTGTGCACTAAAACTTATCTCTCCATTTTGGCACCAAGCTGCTGAATTATAATATCTTGATATTTTCCCATCGGGTACTTTTTCTACATAGCCTAAAACTGCAGGAACGTCTTTAATTTCTTTTGCTATTTTTTTAAGCGAGATGAAATTATCTTCAACAAAATGAGATTTCTGGATAAGATCTCGAGGAGAATATCCAGTGACCACGAGTTCTGAAAACAAAACGATTTCAGCTCCATTCTCGCAAAGTTGTTTATAGGCACTAATAATTTTTTCAGCATTGCCTTGTAGATCCCCCACTGTTGTATTTAATTGTGCAACACCGATTTTCATTGATTATCTTAGATTTATATGTTCTTGTATTTCCTATGTCAGTTCCAGATGACTTTACTAATAACTTAAAATAACATTTTCTTAGCTACATGAAAGCTTTATTTTGCTGCATTTCTTTATTTCTTTTTTTAAAAAGTTCCTTATTTGCTATTGATACTTCCGCCAGCCAAGATGAAACTTTACCTTTGAAACCTTCGGGAGAAGTTCAAACTTCAGATTCTAAAAAAAATGTTCGTACCCGTTATTTGTTTGCTGATGATAGTGCCCTTAGTAAAAAAGAAAAAGCAGGGTCTACATCTAAGTCTTCAGAAAAAGTGCAGACTCCAGATTCTAAGGAAAATGTTCGTAATCCCCGTTCTTTATTTGCAAAAGAACATGCTATAATCAAAAAAAAGAATTCTAATACTGAGCCGTCATCAAGAATTCAGGTTCCAGATATTAAAAAGAATAAAGATGATCCGGTTAGTCGCTTGCTTGCTATAGATCATCCTGTTGTGGAAAACACGAGTACGCCTCCGACGCCTCCGATTCATGCTCAAATGCCTCCAGTAAAAGTTGAAGCTACAGATTCTGAAGAAGGCGATAAAGATAATCCGGTTGATGCAGAAATGGTATCAGCAATTGTGATGGATCAGTCTCTTACAAAGGTGGAAGCTTCGTTAATAGATCCTGTTAGTAAGATTGATGAATTATCAAAGAAAGAGGCTATAAAAAATGCAAATGATTACAATGAGTGTCCTACATTCGAACTGACGCTCGAAATTCTTTTCAATTGTATTGAAGCTGAAAATCTTACCGTTTTGTTAAATAGAGAGAAGATTGAAGAAGCTTTCCAGGTCGCCAATATAGCACGAGCTGAACTTTTGCCTCAATTTTCTTTAACTCTGGAACAAACTCGTTCTCGTGTTGCTAATGATTTTGGTCCTGGCGATGTCAATTTTACCTTTAACCTTTTCAATGGTATAATCAACGGTAGTCTCGTTCTTTTTGATTTAACGAAATTGGCTGGTTATGAAGAAGCTAAGATGGGTGAAACGATTACTATCTTAAATTACAATGCGATTTTACAGGCGGTCTTAACGGATGCGGCAACTCTTTATTTTCAACATATAAAAAATCTGCGAGGGCTCAATGTTATTGATGCAAATCTTCATCAGGCAAAGGTGCTTCTTGATCTTGCGAAAACTCGTTTTAATGCTGGTGTGGCCTCACCTATAGATGTGACTCGTGCGGAAGTTCAAGTGGCTATTTATGAACGTCAACAATTAGAATTACTTATTCTCATTAAGCAAAGTGAATTATATCTAAAGAGAATTCTGGATTTGGATATGCGGCAAGAGATTTTCATTCCTAATGTAAAACTAGAGAAAGATCCTCCTGCACCGGAGATTTCAATCCCTTCGCTCAATGCCATTTTACTCAATCGATTTGATTACTTAAAGGAAAATGCCATTCTTACATTAAATGAATTTCAAGAAGAAGCGGCTTTTTGGGATTACTTTCCCAAAATTAATTTATCTGGAACTTGGGGGTATGCTGCTCCTATTCCTTTTGATGGCATATGGTTACCTGAATGGTCAATTACTTTATCCCTTAACATGCCTTTATTTGATGGATTTCGTATTCGCTCAAACGTTTTAAGAGAAGGTTCAAGAGTTCGTCAGCAAAAGGATCTGCTCTTGGATTTGGCAAACACTATAAGTACTGAAATCACTTTAAATTCATATACTTTAGAAACGCGTTTTGCTGAAATAGACTTAGTTCGTAGGCAAGTGCTTCTTGGGGAAAAAGAACTAGAACTCGCAAAAACACGTTTCCAGGAAGGAGTTGCGGATAACACAGAAGTTGTCAATGCACAAACTAAGTTAGCCATTTTCTTAGATGACTTAGTAGGAATTATTTATGCGTACGATATTTCTCGTTTAGATTGGGCAAGAACCCGAGGCGATGTTCATTTGCTATTAGACGAGGGTTTAAAGGATGACAAATAGGCTTATATTAGCTTCAGCTTCTCCTAGGCGAAAAGAACTTCTGCGTTCTATGCGTATTCCTTTCCAAGTAGTTGTTCCAGAGGTTATAGAAAAGGAAGATACTAGAGGGGATCCTAGAAATATAGTTCTTCACAATGCACAACTTAAGGCTGATGCTGTTATTAAAAGTTTTCCTAGAAATTTAATCCTCGCGGCGGATACTGTAGTATTTTTCAATGATCACATACTCCATAAGCCCAAAGACCTCGAGGATGCGCGGTCGATGCTTAAATTGCTTTCAGATAATACTCATTTTGTATATACGGGTATTTGTTTAAGAAACCAGACTGAGAATGTAACTATCGATCACTGTGAACTCAGTGAAGTTCGTTTTCGCAAACTTGATGACGCAATTATAGATGCTTATCTTGCTAAGGTTAATCCTTTAGATAAGGCTGGGGGCTATGCGATACAAGAGCATCCGGAATTAATTATTGCGGAATACAAAGGATATATGTCAAATATAATGGGATTGCCAATTGAATTTATTTATTCTTTAATAAGAAAATTAAAGTTACTTAATTAAAGAGTGTCCCAAGACGATTTAAAAAAAAATCCCAAGCATCGAAATTGGCTGATTGATGAACATGTTTTCAAAAAAAAGTCGTTGCTTATTATTTGCCTTATATGTCTTATTACCTTGGGTTTTCATCTTGCTATTGTTTATTCACTGAGTTTACTAAAAACAAGTAAACCTTTAGCTTCAGCAGCTAAGAAAACGAAACAGAATTATGAGTTACTTTATTATGAACCGCATCCGATGTGCTTTGTGGAAGTAAATACAGAACTTGCTCCTCAAAGCCCACCGGAAAATACGATTAATTTCGCTGCTCAATCTCAGCGAGCTGCTCAAGAAAATCCTGGACTACCTAGCTTACAAGAAATTCCTACGCTCCAAGGAGATGATGAAGTTTTTTCTAAGATTACTCAAGGTTCTTTGATATCGCAGGAAGATCTTACTGAGATGCTTGATCCTTTCGAATCTGCTTTTCCAGCAGGGACTGAAGATTTTGTAGAGCCCGAAAAACTAGTTCAAAATGGAGTAAAGTTAGTAGAGCGTCCAAAGCCTAAACTGCGCCCTAAACTGAATCGCACACCAATGGGGCTTCTTAAAAAGAACGACGAGGCTGTTTCAAAATATGGTATAACTGCTATCAACGCTCGGTTTACGCAGTTTGGGGAATATATACAAAAAATGCATGAAGCTATTGGATCTCAATTTCATTTGCTTTTTGCAAATTACAATTTCACAGCAGTCGATTTTGGGTCCTGTGTTTCTATTTTTTATTCTCTTGACGAAATGGGTAATGTTACTAGTATTGGAATTAAATTTTCTACTGCTTCAAATTTAGCAGTTATTTTATGTAAGGATGCAATTTTATCTCAGGCTCCCTTTGGTCCATGGACTGACGATATGAAAGCAATATTGAGTAAAGAAGAAAAGTTTCATTGTAATTTCCTATTCGATTGAGTGACAATATAAAGTTATTAATAAAAAAGCTTCCTTTCGGACCCGGTGTTTCTCTTCTTAATTATGATCCAGAAACAACGCTTTTTGCGCTGAATAAACCAGAAGGATTGAGAAGTCATCCTAATAGACCAGGTATTGATAAAAGATCGCTTCTCCTAGCTCCTTACGATTTAGATAAAGAATGTTATTTGTGTGATCTTGCCGATGTAGGGATAGTTCCTGTTTATCTTCTTAACCGTCTTGATGCCCCAACTTCGGGAGTTATTCTTTTATGCTTGAATATAGAAGTTGTTTCAGTGATACATAAACTTTTTAAAACGCATAAAATCAACAAAATGTATTCTGCTCTTGTAAAGGGGATCTTGAAAATAAAGCAAGGTACGTGGAGAGATTGTCTCTCTTCTAGAAGAATGGGAGAAATAGTTAGGACGCAAAAGGGTGGGGAACGTCTTGCTCAAACACATTTTCATCTTATTGGGCAAGATGAGGATTTAGGTATTTCCTTATGCCATTTAATGCCTATTACTGGTTTTACCCATCAATTGCGTGTTCAAGGGGCTTTACATAACCATCCTGTTCTAGGAGATAAAACTTATGGAGATTTCTCTTTTAATAAACAAATTCAAAAAATAACTTCTTTCAAAAGGCTTTTTTTGCATTCTACCCAGATTGACTTATCTTATAGTTTCATGCAAAAAAACTATAATTTTACTGCGTACTCTCCTCTTCCTAAAGAATTTGCCTTCATAAAAGATCTCTCTTAAATCTTGAAAGATTTTCTGGATCTACCAGGTGCTATTTCGAAAATTGTCCAAATTTCTTTCTCAAAATGAATTTATTTTCATTTTTTTCTTATTCTGAAAAAGGCTTGTGATTTTTAAAAAATCTGCTATAAAATTAGAAAAATTCTTTTTATTGACATTTAAATAATTTTATATATTTTTAATATTAGTAAAATATAAATATAATAGAAAATAAACCAAAAAATATGCAACCAATATCTAATTCGAAGCAAGAAAGACAAGAACCTTTGGAAAGAAAAAAACCAACGAAAAAAGAAAAGAAACAAGAAAGGTACGATAGAAAATATAATTCAAAGTCTGTTTCAGGGCCTTCTATACAGGCTCCAATAGTTTTGGGCGGGAATGGAGTTATGGGTCAGTGTGGTGCTCATTTATCAAGAGCAAATCAGCAATTCAAAATAAGTGATAAAATTTATTCTAATATAAATGGCGATCTACCTTTATCGAAAAGGGCCTTAGAATTTGTTTCTCCTTCTAATGAAGCTTTAACGATTGCTTCATTAAATGCTAATAAAAATACTCAAGTAACAAAGGTGACGAATGTAATAAAACAATTAATAAATGTTTTTGTTACTGCTATGAATCTTACTTGGGAAGGTCAGAGGAATATTAATATTAGCATTAATGATTCCATTGAAAAATCAATATTGATAATATCTAATAATTATAGAAACTTAATTAAGTGCAAATTAGTTAATAAATATCAAGAAATAAAAGAAGCTGAAATAAGAAAAGCGCTCTCGGAATTCGGTTTTTCATTCGACGATGAGAGGATGAATGGACTTTTCTGTTTTCATCTTTTCCATAGAATGTTTAACACCTATTTTCAATATGACAAGAAAAGAGATCAGCTATCTTTTCCTAGTACAGCTTGTGAAAATAATGATGATGAAATCAGTCAAAATATGAATGGTTTAATTGATAAAGTGATTGCGAATTTGGAAAAAAGTAAACAGGAAAATTGTCTTCGAATTTTTAGAATCATGCTAGATCCGGGCATTGAATATAAATCGAAATTTATGATGACGCGAAATTTTTTTGGTTTTCTTCCTGGAATGAAGAGTGAAGCTAATATAATGAGTAAAGACTTTTTTAGTGAAAGCTATAATCAAAGCGGTGATATTAGTGAGTTCCGCATTCTTCTTACTTCAAATGCTATGCTTGAGGAGCGCTTTTCTGACTTTGTCGCCCGCTTTCATAAATTGGATATCTTATTGGATGATTTAAAGAAAATGAAAGAAGCACCAAAAACTTATGATAATATGAAAATATTTTGTAATTTTTTGAACGAAAATGTTAAGTTGTTTGAAGAACATATTCCAGGAATGCAAAGACAAATTGAAGCTGTAAAAAATCAGGCTTTGAAGGGAGAGCTTGAAAAAAACTATGCGGAAGGGTTTTCAAAATGTGATTTTTATCGTGAATATTTCGTAACATGTAGTTTCTTAAATGGTATTGTATCGGAATTTAATGAATTACTAAAATGCCGAAGAACGTCTGATATAACTAAGAAGGCAATGCAGAATGAAAGAAAGAATAAATTCGAAGCAATAAATGAAAGTGATGATCCTAATACAATAATTAGCAGTGAGGATGATATAATATTTAGAACTGTAGAGATTTCTGAAGAGATTCTTGAAAGTCCAATTAAAGCAGTAAAAGAAGAGGTACTTGGTTTAACTGAAAAAACTGAAGAGCCTTTCATTTTTGATCCAGGTATTCCTGCTCAGATAATAGAGAATGAGGATAACGATAGCGATGAAGTTAAGAATTTGATGGACATTTTGGAGAATGTTTTTGCAAAAGATCGTGAGGAAAAAAGAATTTCAAAGCCCTCTAGGGAAAATGAAGAAAATGTTGTAATAGAGACTAAACTGGAGAAAAAAAAGTTGTCACCTAATGCGCAAGAGAGGTTAAATCAACTTTTTAATTTTGAAAAAATTACAGAACATGATATCGGACTGATAATAAAAGATTTAGGAGGAAGGATTGAGGGAGGAGGTAAGGGGCGTATAATTCATTGGAAGGATTCGAATAGGAAAGGTGGTGAGTTCGAGGTGAAGCATGGATGTGATGCAGCTGGAAATGTGACAAGTAAATATTGCGAGCGATTAATAAAGAAAATTCTATTGGCTAAAAAGAATGGGTGGATTCCTGTTGATTTTGATGTGCCACAATCATACCAAACGGAAGAAAAAATATTGGAAAAAATTTATTCGGAATTAAAGTAATAACCTGAGTTGTAATACAGTACACCGCATATCTATGCCGATCTCAGGCATCTTGTGGCGAAGTCGGGAGTTTAACCGCATGATACAATTTAATCCTAAAAAAGATAGTTGCAACTGTTTTTAGTTGCAACTATCTTGGTCAGAATTTTTCTAATGAGTTAGAACTAAATTACTATAGTTTTATCAATTTCCAAAGAAATCCTTAAATTCATTTATATACGAGTTTATGGACCATGAAGCAGCAGCTTTTCTTTCCGCCATTCCCATATATTTAACGTGCTTTAAAATATATTTTTCAAATGATTTATTACCTGACATCGCTCTAATACAAGCTTCTACGATCGAACCATCAACAAAAAACTCCGGATGCACTTTTGCAATCTTTTTCACTAATTCTGGATAAGCTCGAGTAAACTCTTCTACGACTGTATAGGGTTTTTTTATAGACTTCATTATTCCTAGATTCATTGATTCAAAACAGAGCATTTGTGCAGCTTCTATATCTATATTTCTATAACCTAATCCTAATTCTTTCTTAATGGAAGCTGAGTCTATATAACCCTTGACTCCATATTCGCCCCACATTTTGACGTAGTAGCTCCATCCATAGGTATCTACAGCTTTAACGATCTTATCTAAAACAGGTTTTTGAATTTTTTGTTTTATCATTATCAAATTATCATTCATTTCTCCCCGAGAACTAATGATCCATCTACATTCTGAGCCTATTTTATTACCGCCTAAGCAATCTTCCTCTTGTAATTTTTGTGCATTTTCTTGATCTGTAAAGAAATTTTTCTGAACCGATTCTATGTATGATTTTATATATTGTATTTTTTCTTCATTAAGAGTTGTATAAATACTATAAGCCTGTTTTATATATTCGAGAGTTTTATTGGAATCTCCCAATTTATAGTATGAAAGCGCTGTATGCATCAATGCACTTGCTATAGCAAGATGATCCTCAGGAAATAGTTCTTGTCGAATCTTTAAGCTTAGTTCATCATACTGTATTCCCTTTATAATATCTTTCTTTTCTTTTTTATAAGCACTTCCAATGGCTTCAATTTTTGATAGCAACATTTTTTTGTCATCGACTACATCATAACCTAAAGTTTCCCAGAAACTTGATCTTATTTTTGAAAATAAACCACTTGGATTCAATGAATTCGCATTGTCTATTTCTTTGATTAAGGCTTTAATATGATTTGTTAACTCTGGTAATCTTTCCCAATCTCGATTCTTTTCATCGGTAGAAAGCAAAACTTCGTTTACTGCTTCGTCCAGTTTACTGCTTAACTGCTTCAAAATCATTGAAGCTTGCGTTTTATTTTCTTCAATTAACATTTTTTTTGTTTCATCTTGTACAACTTTATGACTTAGTCTTAATATTTTTTGATTGTTTCCGTCTGTTATTACATCCACTAACCCAAATCTTTCTAACTGCTTTTTATCTTTATCCAATTTATCCAATTGACCCTCCTCTGTCATTATCTTGCTTATAAAGCTTACAGAAACTCCTTTTATATCAAGATATGCCAAATATTGGAGCAATGGCGAACTTTCCGCTAAGTCCTTTTTTGAATCTCCAGATAGTAGATTTTCTGTTGGCAATAATTCTCTTTCGATTGACTCATATTGTTCTATGAATTCATCCAGTGTTTTCAAATTATTATTTTTTAGATAGGATACCGCTCTAAAAAGTCTAAAGGGGGATTCACTTACTTTTTTGACGAATTCTTCGATCTGATTTTCAGATCCTGTTTCATTCGTATTCCTGAATTCTTTTAGATAAGCTATAGCCTCTGCTGTATTAAATCCTCTTAATTCAATAGTTGAATAATCATGATCCAATAAATTGCGATTCCTTGTAGTAATGACGACGTGTACATGATTAGGCAGATTTATTAAACATTGTTTCATTTTTTCTTTATTTTCAACATTATCAAAAATAAGTGCTATTTTTTCCTTGCCCAATTGTTTATTAAAAGCTTCAAATACTAAGTTCTTTATTTCTTCGAAGTTTAAGTCTTCAGTGTTTATATTCAAAGCTTCAGCAAGATACGCAAATTCCAAATCTATTTTTTGGCCGTTTATCCATCTTACTTGCCCCCCCTTTTGTTTTTTATTTCTTCCATATTCTGCTGCCAAAGTACTTTTCCCCATTCCCCCTGGTCCAGAGATTACAACTACGTGATATTTGTCCAACTTTTCTTCAAGGTCTTTCTTTGTATTGCCCATCTCCGTATAATGCAGTGGAGGATTAGGAAGATTATTGTTAATAACAAATTCTACTGGGTTTGGTGAAATTTGGCTTGGCGTATCTTTATCAGTTTTATCAATTTGCCATTTTTGTTCAGGTATGACTTTTCTTAATCGAGACGCTCTTTGTATAACAGATTCGATATCACAGTCCTGATTTACAGCAATTAAACTATTTGACTGATCATCAATTGGAATAATATCGTAATTGGAAAGGAGCTCACTCAATTGCTTTGCTACTATGGAGGACAAATATTCTGAATCAGTATTTTGAGTGTACTTTGCTCTATTTTTATGGAGTTTATGTAAAAAATGATCTAAAGTTCCTGGTACTGGGTTTAAAATATATTTCTCTTTGCCTTCATTATATTTTACTTTAAATACTAGATCAAATCGTTTATCATAATGTAATTCTGTTTTTATTTCATTGTTATCGTCATCGAAACCTTTGTGTTTATAATAAAGCCAATATTGTTTTTGACCGATGTCATTATTTATGAAACTTTTTACAAAACCTATGAGAGTCATAATTGTTTTGTCACCAACAAGATCTTCTACTAAGCCATTAATTGACCAATTAGTTACTTTTTTAGCAACAACATCCCCAATTTTTCCAAGCTCAAAATCCTCGGGTACAACATAATTTTTGATAGAATTTTTAATGAATTCAGTTTCTTTCTGAGAAAATGAATTTCCTTTATACTCCATCCGTGGCCAATCTTTCATATATTTACAGTTCCTTGGCTTACCAGTTTGAGGATCAAATGTCGGTAGAATCCTCGCTAAATCATGCCCTGTAACAGCTAAAACTCCTTTAATGGTATCTTGAAAATTATTTTTCAATTTATTTTGTATAAATTCTGGCAGATAAAGAAAAAATGAAGGCATGTACTCCTCTATAGAGGGCATTTGAGGATAGACTCTATAAGCCTTACCGACATGAGGATTACAGGCATTTACAGGATTAGGACTAGCCAGATAAGTAGTAATGTCTAGATTTTTTAATTCTAACACATTTTTATTTTTAATATTAGTCTGTAATCGCTCCATCATTGGTAATGATCCTGGACTATCAAATGTCACTCCTTTTGTAGTGAAATAATCGAAGTAAGCATGACAATAAAAAACACTCATTTCTGCAAGCCATGCTCCTAAAGAATGCCCAGTAAACGACAACCTATATGTTTTTTCACGAGCTATTTTTATGGCTTCTGCTGTTGCTTTGAAATTCCAAGCCATTTGGCCTCCCATTATTTGGCCCGCTAAGATTACTTCAAAATTAGTTTTCCAATCACTACCTTTTTTATTTAAAGTACTTATTATGTGCGAAAAAGTTTGCTCATCAGTCCCTCGATTTGCTAAAACAATTTGATGCGTCTTATCATTTCTATAAATGACTCCATAATAACCACTTATGTCATTATCATTATATACCTTTTCCACATACCAATTCTCTAAAGGTTGTTCAAGAATGCCCGGCAAAGTGATCGGATCTTTTTCGTTAGAATCTTTATATGCATGCTTACTTAACAGGCCATGTACATAATCGTTAGGATGATATCGATATTCTTTATTATTTTCTATTAATTTATTGTTTATTTTATTTAACAATTTACGTTTCGATTGCTTTTTATGCCACGATATATAACCCAGCTCTGTATTATCTTGAATAGAGGTATCTAATTCCTCTAACTCTTTATCCGTAAGAATAAATCTAATATTCAATGATGTAATTAACGGATCATTTTGTTCTAGCTTACTCTTAATGTCATTAAAATTTTCTCTCCATACAGGTTCATTGAATTTCTGATTTATCGTATCAGCTTTGAGTGTACTATCCATCAACAAGTAAGCACATACGCTTAGTGCTATAAAAATCCAATTTGGAATAATCCAGACTTTACTTCGTTGTTGATTTTGATCTTCTTTGATTCTATCTTTTAAAGAAAAATTTTCTTTAAAAGGCACTAAAATATGCAGGTTACTTTTGTTACATATTTGACTAACATGTTTCACGCATTTTTTATTAAGATAAACTGTGTTTGCACAATTTTTACTAAACCAATTTGTTAATTTATTAAACATAATTTTTTAAGTTTTGAATTCTGTATTCATTAATGAATACAAAAAATCTTAAAAAATTTAAAAAAGCAAGTATTTTTTATTAATTCTTCACAAAATTTTTTAAATCAAAATAATGAAGAATAAATTGTATCTTTAAAAGACATAAAGTGCTTAATCCAATGTTTGTCTATAACGTCTTGAGGCGATGGTAACAGCAACAATCATAAAGGCCAAGATAGGCCATACATTGGGCCAAATTTCTGCTAAGCCATTCCCTTTTAATAGAATGCCTCGTGTGATTCTTAAAAAGTGTGTCAATGGCAATATTTCTCCGATCATCTGGGCCCATACGGGCATGCCTTTGAAGGGAAATAAAAATCCTGAAAGCAAGATTGATGGGAGGAAAAAGAAAAATGTCATCTGAACGGCTTGCAATTGATTTTTTGCAATTGTGGAAAATGTTAGCCCAATGGAAAGATTGGCTGCAATAAAGGGTAAGGTTGCTAATAACAGTAAACTGATACTTCCGATGATTGGAATTTTAAATATGAACATACTTAAAGCTATAATTAAAATTTGTTGGGCGTAACCTATAATGACAAAAGGTAAAATTTTTCCTATTATAATCTCAAGGGGTCGAATAGGCATAGCGAGTAATCCTTCCATTGTGCCTCTTTCATACTCTCGTGTTATGGCTAATCCTGTTATCATGATCATTGTCATTGTTAATATGGTACCCATAAGTCCTGGAACAGTATTGTATTCGGTAATGCCTTCGGGGTTGTATTTGGCATGAATAATGAGATTATAAGGTTCAGATGTTGCAATTAAATTACTTGCTCCTCGGCTTAAGTCTAGGTCGAAAACTTTATGTGCTAAGCCAGTTAAAGTTCCGGTGACTCTGGCCGTTGCAATAGGATCTGTTCCATCTGTTGTAACGAGAATACTGGGTTTGTGTCCTTGTATAAGTTGTTCAGAGAAATTTGGGGGAATATAGACAATGTTTTGTATATCGCCTCTTGCTAGTAAATGTTCGGCTTGTTTTTGATCAATATTAGGAGCTACAATTTTAAAGTATTTAGTATTTTCCATGGCGGTGATAAAGGTTCTTGTTATCGAGCTTTGGTCACCTGCAATAATTGCTGTGGGTAGATGTCTTGGATTGGTATTGATTGCGAATCCATAAAGGGTGAGTTGAAATAGAGTCATGAAGAGCATCATTGCAAATGTGATTTTATCTCTACCCATTTGAATGAATTCTTTGACAACAATTGCCCACAGCCTGCTAAAGGAAAAGGGATCTTTCATACTGTAAATCGTTCTTTTGTATGTAACATGTAGTTAATAAAAGCATCTTCTAAATTCGCGGGTACTTTTTCCCAAATATATTCTGAGGTTCTGAAGGGTTTGATAGCTTCTTCGAGCTTTTGCTCATCGGTTCCGGTAATGTGTAAGGTTTGCCCGAAAATAGATGTCTGTTGTACATTCTCTGTTTCCTTTAATTTTCTGGAAACTCTCGCTAAACAAGGCCCACGGCAATTCCAGCATACTAAATGGGAGTTTGCAATAATTTGATCCGCGGTGCCTAGTGCTAGCCATCTTCCTCTAGAAAGATAGCCCAAAGTATCGCAGCGTTCGGCTTCATCCATGTAGTGAGTTGAAACTAATGTTGTTATGCCCTCTGTAGAAAGTTGATGAATTTGATCCCAAAAATCTCTACGAGCTTTGGGATCGACGCCAGCGGTGGGTTCATCTAAAAGGAGAAGTTTTGGTTCATGTAAAATGGCACCAGCTAATGCAAGTCTTTGTTTCCAGCCGCCAGATAAAGTTCCGGTCAATTGCTTTTGCATTTGGCTATCAATTTTTAGTCTATCTAAACTTTTCTGTACAAGTTGTTTTCGATTTTTCACTCCATAAATTCGGGCAATGAAAGATAAATTTTCGTAAACCGATAAGTCTGAATAGAGACTAAAGGACTGGGTCATGTAGCCAGAGTTTTTTTTGATTTCATTAGATTCTTTTAAAATGTCGTAACCTAGACATGTTCCAGAGCCACTATCAGGAGTCAAAAGACCACAAAGCATGCGTATTGTTGTTGTCTTTCCACTTCCATTAGCTCCTAGAAAACCAAAGATTTGCCCCTCCTTGATTTTAATCGAAAGGTTATCTACAGCCTTCCTTTCATCAAAGCTCTTACATAGGTTATGAACATCTATGACTAACTTTCGCTTTCCTTCCATGAGCTTTTTTTATCTAACTGGCTCTATTTCAATGGGTAATCCCATATGTATAGTAGATATTTCATTAGGGTTAAATTTTGCTTCTACTCTGAATACCAATTCACTTCTTCTATCTACACTATAAATCACTGGTGGTGTATATTCTGCTATTGGGGATATAAAACTTATTGTTCCTATCAAATCATTACCGCAGCCATCGCACAAAATTTTTACTTTTTCGCCGACTTTAAGTTGGGTAAGTTCTGGTTCTGAGACGTAGAATATGGCTCTAATTTCTTCAGGATATAATATTGAAAGGACAGGTTTATAAGGTGGGACATTTTCCCCAACTTCATAATAGTAATCGAATATTGTTCCAGCGACGGAGGATTTAACCTTTTTTTGATCGTATTCCCATTGTAGCTTTTTTAAATCTGCTTCTAAGGTTTCCAGTTGTGATTGATCAAAGGAAGGTTTGGATTGCTCTTTTTCCAGATCTATCAGACCTGATTTGATGTTTTCTACTTTTTCTTTTCCTAAAGCTAATGCTGTTTTTTCGGGTTCTGGATCTAGTTCAAATAATACATCGCCTATTTGCACAGAATCGCCCCGATGAAAATTTCTAGCAATGAGCTTACCACTTTTTAGAGAGGATGCATAAAGTAATTTTGCATCAATGTAGCCTTGCATTTTTTCTTTTTTGTATTTGCTGCAGCCATTGGTTATGAGCATTATCAGAACTAAAGACAATAGATAGGCAATATTTCGAAAAAGGGGTACTTTCATCAGAGGAGGGTATATGAAGGATTAACTTTATTAATAGTCTTTTAATAGCTAAAGTTCAATTGTATTTTTGTTATTCAGCCCAAGAAAGAAAAAAGAACCTGTAATTTAATCTTTACGAAGTAGAAATTTTTTAATAGTATAAAAGACCTAAATGTTTATAGATGAAAAGATAGTGACACTCAAAGCGGGTAACGGTGGAGATGGCTGTGCCAGTTTTCGTAGAGAAAAGTTTATTCCTAAAGGCGGTCCCAATGGAGGGGACGGTGGCGATGGAGGTAACATTATATTAGAATGTGATACCAATGTTACCGATTTAACCGTCTATCAGTTTAAATCTAACTGGGATGCTGGTAATGCCGAAGCGGGGAAAGGGAATCAAAAACATGGTGCAAATGGCAGAGATTGCGTTTTAAAACTGCCTGCAGGAACCATAGTCTCTGATGCTGAGACGGAACGTCCTGTTGCAGAGCTTATAGAACATGGGCAGCGGATTGTCTTAATCAAAGGGGGGAAAGGGGGCTTGGGGAATGTTCATTTTAAATCCTCTACCAATCGTGCTCCTCGTCAATTTACTCCAGGAGAAGAAGTTCCTGAAAGGAAATTTAAGTTTGTTTTAAAAGTCATTGCAGATATTGGACTTGTAGGTTATCCCAATGCAGGGAAGTCTTCTTTAACGAATTTAATCACAAAAGCGCATCCTAAGACAGCTCCTTATCCTTTTACAACAAAAAGTCCAATTATTGGAATTATAGAATATCCTGAAACCTACGAACGGCTAAGATTGGCGGATATTCCTGGGCTTATAGATGGTGCGAGCCAAAATCGTGGGCTAGGCCATCGATTTTTACGGCACATAGAACGCTGCCAATTACTTCTCTTTATTATAGACATGGCAGGCTTCGACACTCGGGATCCTCTAAAAGATTTTGAAAATTTGCGTAAAGAATTATCATTATATGATGAAAAATTACTAAAAAAGAATTTTGTTATAGCTGCAAATAAAATGGATTTACCAGAAGCAGTAGATAATTTAAAAAGATTCAAAAGAAAGTATAAAACTACAATATTTCCAATCTCATGCTTAACAGGAGAGGGTGTTGAAGAGCTTAAAGTGGAATTAAAAGAATTATTTAAGAAATAATTCAATTTATGAATTAGTTCATTTTTTGAACCGGGTGGTATTATTAAAATGCCATTATCAACTCCATTTAATAGACTTCTTTCGAAACCAACTCTTTTGCTCTCTAGCGGCGTCAAAAATTTATTCGGGATCCTCATGTATTTTTGTATACACTCTGGTCCCTTACAAATTGTTTCCTTGCTATAGAGCAAAATACTTAGTTTCGAAAGAAGTCTAATGAATAAAATTATACTGTTTTTTAAAATGTCACAAAATTTGACAATTAAAAAATCTGATATTTTGTTATATTTATGTTATCTATGACAAAAAATAAACAAATAAATCAAATTAAATTATGAAAACAAAACGAAATATAATGATTATAGCTTTAACAGCTATATTATTTGCCTTTATCAGTCCGTTAACGACTTTTGCCGCAAAAGATGATCGACGTCAAACTCATGAACAAAGAAAGAAAGCTAGAGTTGAGAGAAGGGCTGCAGCTAAGCAGCAGGCCGCTGCTGCCAGAGCAAAAGCTAGAGAGGGAAGAAAGAGATTTAAAGAAGAAGCTGAAAGAGTAAAAAAACAAGCTGCAGATTTACAAAAAAAAGCAGCCCAACAGCAAGCTGAAGCTCAGCGTTTGAAAGCCGAGAGTGAAAGAATAGAAAACGAAAGAAAATCTGAAGCTCAAAAAAGAGCAGACTTAGAGAAGAAAGCTCAAGAAAGAGAAAAAAATCTTGATGACAAAGCCGAGAATCTTGGTAAAGAAGAAGCTGCACTCAAGGAGATGAAAGACGCTCTTGAAAAGGGAAGAACTGAGATGGAAACTGCATCAGCTAAAGATAAAGCAGATCTTCAAAAGGGTATTGATGAATTGAATGCTAAAATTAAAACTTATGAAGAAAATTTAGCTAAACAAGTAGAAGAGTTTACTAAACAGGAAGAAGATTTGGCTAGAAGAGAAGTAGAGTTAGTGAGCGGGAAAAAAGAGTTAGAAGCTCTAAAAGCAGGATTGGAAGCCAAAGGAGCAAATCTGGCAGAACAGAGTAGAAAAGCTGTAGTTGAATTCATGAAAAGGCGCAAAGAACTTGCAGTGCGCTCTCACAATTTAACAGAAAAAGCTGAAGAATTGGAGTCGAAGTCAAAAGAAATGCAAGGGGAGAAAGCATCGTTGGAAGATCAAAGGGAACAAATAGACCAAGGTAAAGCAAATCTAGTAGAGAGAGAAACGGGACTTGCAAGAGCAAAAGAACTTCTTGCTATCATGCAAGATTTTGTTGTTGCAGACAGAAAAGCATTAGAAACTGCAACGGCTGAACAAAGAGAAGCTCTTCAAAAGGATATTGATAATTTAGAAGCGAATATTAAGAATTTTGAAGAAGAAATAGCTACGACAAGAAGAGAAATAGATGATACGAAGGCAGCTTTAGCACAAAGAGAAAAGGCAGTGGAAGCTAGAGAAAAAGGAGTAGGGGAACGTGAGACAGCTGTAGGTGAGCGTGAGACAGCTATGCGAGCTGCTAAACATCTCGCTGATAAAGTGAGATTTACGAATTCTTCAGAATATACTGTTAAAGCAGTATTTACAGCAACTGATGAATCCGGAAATGAATCGGAACCTTCATCTCTCACTGTATACCCTAATCAAAGTAATGAGATCAAAACTCCAAATGCAGGTTCCTATTTTGGAAGTGAAGGTAGTGAGTATACGATCGAATTGCAAGGCAAAGGAGACAATATGTTTACTAAGAATGCTGCACCTCTGACCTTTAAATGGGGCGGTAGTGATAGCTTTTCACAATCCCTTGAATTTAGAATACATCAAGGAATTGAAACGGTGAAGCCTAAATTAGACGTTAAATATGTAAATAACATGATTGAGATTACTTTATCGTAACATTATTTAATATTTGAGTTTTTATAAGTGATTGGGTAATAATGGAATTATTATCCAATCATTTTATTTTTGTTTATACAATTTTATTGAAATTATTTAAAAACTTTAAAAACGAAATTGAAAATCCTAATTACAGGAATATCAGGTTTAGTGGGGTCTGCGTTGAGGGAATATTTTACTTCTGAAGGTCATGAAGTAAGAGGTCTTTCTTTAAAAGATTCGAGTAAATTAGAAACACTTAAAGAACTTCCTCCGCTGGATGTTATTATTAATCTCTCGGGCGAAACTATAGGTCAACGTTGGTCTGAGGATGCTAAAAAGCGGATTTATGAGAGCCGGATTATTTCAACCCGTCTTTTAGTTCAAAAAGTTTTGGAATTAAAAAATCGACCAAAAGTATTTTTAAATGCTTCATCTTCGGGAGGTTATGCGAAATCTCAAACTCCGGCAACGGAAGATTCTAAGCTTATTTCGAATGGTGAGTTTCTTAAACGCATCATAATCGATTGGGAGGCTGAAACTTTGCTCTTAGACCAGGCAGGAATACGGCGTGTGAATCTTCGATTTGGCCATATTTTGAGTGACCATGGTGGCCTTATTGGAAAGGTACTTCCGTTTTTTAAGTTGGGCCTAGGAGGGTACCAAGGTTCTGGTAAACAGTTGGTCAGTTGGGTTGATATTGATGATGCCGTTCGGGCGATTGATTTTTGCATTCATAATGAAAGTATTCAAGGTCCCGTTAATATAGTAGCACCGGAAGTGGTTACGAACACGCATTTTTATGAAGCGCTTGGGAAAACGATTCATAGGCCCGTTTGGCTCTCTCCACCTGTTTGGTTATTGAAATTTATTTTAGGACGTGAATTTGCGCAAGAAATAATGCTCAATGATTACAATGCATTCCCAAAGAAATTGTTGGATGCGGGTTTTGAATTTAAATATAACACTCTAGAGCAGTCTTTCAAACATTTACTCAAATGAGTATTTGTATTTCTTACCTGTGTAATTCCTTAAATGAACTTCCGCTGAGGTTATTCCGTCGACATATTGGGGATTGACGGGGATCTTTCCGCCGCCTCCGGGAGCGTCGATAACATATTGGGGAATGGCGTAACCGGTTGTATGACCTCTGAGGCCTTCAATGATTTCTATTCCTTTGTTCACTTCGGTGCGAAAATGTTCACTGCCTGTGACAAGATCGCATTGATAGAGATAGTAGGGTCTCACTCTCATCATGAGTAAGCGATGTACTAGGGATTTCATGGTCTCTACAGAGTCATTGACTCCTCTTAGTAAAACACTTTGATTACCCAAAGGAACTCCGGAAAGGGCAAGGCGATCGCAGGCTTCTTTGAGTTCATGGGTGCATTCTTTGGGATGGTTGACATGAATACTCATCCAAATGGGCCCATTTTTCCTAAGAATATCGCACAGTTCTGGAGTGATTCGTTGGGGCAGAAAAATGGGGATACGCGATCCAATCCTAACGAATTCTACATGCTTAATCTGTTTAAGTCTGCTTAGGAGGTTATCGAGTTTGTTGTCTGAAAGTAATAAAGGATCACCTCCACTGAGCAGTACGTCTCTGACTTCATTATGTTCTTCAATATACTTTAATCCTGATTCTAATTCTGGATGAAAATTGTAGTCTTGGGCATTAGACACTAAACGGCTTCGTGTACAATATCGGCAGTAGGCTGCACAACGATCTGTAACAAGAAAAAGCACTCTATCAGGATAGCGATGCACTAAGCCTGGAACAACCATAGAATCTTCTTCACCCACGGGATCTAGTTTTTCGACAGCAGAAACGTTCATTTCTGCTCCGCGTGGGATGACTTGCAACCTAATTGGACAATTAGGATCATTACGGTCAATGAGGTTAAAAAAATAAGGCGTAATCGCTAAAGCAAGTTTTGTGTTGGCAAACTCGCAACCGACTCTTTCTTCGGGCGTAAGATCGATATGCTTTTCTAGCTTTTCAAGATTTGTTATGCGGTTTTTCAGCTGCCAAGTCCAATTAAACCAGTCTTTATCCGGAGTGTCTTGCCATATCCCTTTGCCTTGAAACCAATTTTCCAAACTGTCTTTTGGGTACATTATAAATTTAAATTGTATTTAATAATATATTAATTTTTATATATTATAATTATGTATAATATGCTATTTCAAAAAAGTCAAATAAGATTGAGGTTTTAAATTCTATGAGCATTTTTATAAAAAAAAGCACCCGTTGAAATAGGTGCTTTTTTACTAGTTATAAAGTTGATGATGATATTATGTGCAGGGTTTTTTAGTCTCGTGATCTTTGTCTATCATCAGAGCCGGAAGGACGTCGGCCTGGACCTCTATCACGGCCGCGGGGGCCATCTTCTCTGCTACGATTTCCATGGCCTTCTCTTGAAGAGCTTCTGGGCCTACCTTCTGGGGCTTCATAAATCATGCCTTTGGCTTCAAGTAAGACAGCTTTACGGCTTAGTTTTACTCGGCCTTTTTCATCAATGCCAACACATTTTACCACCATCTCGTCTCCTATTTGGCAAATGTCTTCAGCATTTTCGACGCGAACTTCTGCTAATTCAGAGACATGAACAAGGCCTTCTTTTCCTGGTAAACATTCTACAAAGGCACCAAAATCTTTGACAGATCTAACAATACCACGGTAGGTTTTGCCGACTTCAATTTCACCGACAGAGAGTTCAATTTCTTCAACTGCTCTTCTGAGAGCTTCAGCATCAGTGCTAAATACGAGAATATTACCACTATTATCTTCATTAATGTCGATCGTAGCGCCTGTAATTTCTGTAATTCGTTTGATGTTTTTGCCACCAGGTCCAATAAGGGCACCGATCTTATCTGGAGGAATTTGCATTTGATGAATACGTGGAGCTGAACTTTTGAGTTCTTTGCGTGGCTCGGGAATGGTTTGGGCCATAAGATCTAAAATTTGCAAACGGGCTTCACGACATTGCATAATGGCTTCTTTGGCAATCTCAATGGGTAGGCCTTTTATTTTAAGGTCTAATTGGAAGCCTGTAATACCTTCTCGGCTGCCGGCAATTTTGAAATCCATATCGCCAAAGTGGTCCTCTGCGCCAAGGATATCTGTTAGAACAGTATATCTGGAGAGTTTGCCATTGTCTGTGAATTCAGTTATAAGTCCAGTAGAAATACCTGCAACAGGAGCAATCAATGGAACACCTGCATCCATAAGTGCTAAGCATCCGCCACAGACTGAGGCCATGGAACTGGACCCATTGGATTCGAGGATTTCAGAGATAATGCGAATAGTGTACGGAAACTCATCTTCTGGTGGAACTACTGGAAGTAAGGATCGCTCTGCAAGCGCACCATGACCGATTTCACGGCGTCCGGTTGCACCGATGCGGCCTGTTTCGCCGACGCAGAAGGGTGGAAAATTATAATGCAAGATGAATGACTTGGATTGGGCTCCTCCCGTGAGGGCATCTAGTTCTTGGACATCTTTACTGGTTCCGAGCGTTAGGAGAACTAAAGACTGAGTTTCGCCTCTTTCAAAAAGTGAGGATCCATGGATGCGAGGAAGAACATCAATTTGAGAACTAATGGGTCTTAGATCTTTAGCTCCTCGACCATCCACTCGTTTATTGGCATCGAGGATATTGCTGCGGTATTCATGTTCTTGGAGTTCCTCAAAGGCTAAATTGATATGATAGGCTTCGAGATCGGCATCGCCAAATTGTTCAATAACATGTTTTGTAACTTCTTCTTTTAGAGCAGAAACTGCGGCATTGCGGGCTGCTTTATTGTCTTGGAAAACTGCAGTTCTTAGCTTATTTTTTGTATATTCTTTACAAATTTCGAAGACTTTGGGATCAACAGTTACAAGAGGGAATTGTTTCTTTTGGACATTAGCTAATTGAGCAAGCTCTTTTTGGGCTGCGATTAGGCCTTGAATTTTCTGATGGGCAAATTCTAATGCTTCAATGAAACGCTCTTCAGAAAGCTGGTCGGCACTGCCTTCTACCATCATCATGTCTTTTTCATTGCCGACATAAATTAAATCCAGGCGGGACTCAAATAGTTGTTCATTATTGGGATTGACGACGAATTGGTTATTAATTTCACCTATACGAACGCAACCTACTGGTCCATTGAATGGAATGTTAGAGCACATAAGAGCTGCTGATGCGGCATTGACCATGAGTACATCGGGTTCATTGCTCAGATCAGCGGAAAGGAGCATGCCAATAATTTGAACTTCATTCATGAAACCTTTTGGGAAAAGGGGACGTAGAGGACGGTCACAAAGACGAGAGGTAAGAATTTCCTTTTCACTAGGACGTCCTTCGCGTTTGAAATATCCTCCAGGGAAGCGGCCAGCGGCGGCAAATTTTTCTCTATAATCAACGCTCAGAGGAAAGTAATCTTGATCGGGCTTAAGGGATTCAGCGGCAGTAGCGCTGACAAAAACGCAGGTTTCGCCTAATGAGATAGTGACGGCACCATTGGCTTGTTTAGCGAGAGAACCTGTAGATATCGTTATTCCTAAGTCTTCTACGGTTACAGAATATTTTTGATTGGTCATATTTTTTTAAATTTATTAGCTATAAAAGGAGAGAAAGTGCAGAGACAAAAGTGAGTCTGCACGTATTGATAATTTCTAGCCAAGGAACTAAGTCCGTGGGCAAAAGAAAAGAATGAGTAAATAGTGTTAGTCAAGAAATTTAACCTCTAATACCGAGTTGCTTAATGATAGTGGTATATTTATTTAACTCATGCTTTTTTAAATAGTTGAGTAATTTTCTTCTACGGCTTGCGAGGGCAACTAATCCGCGTCTACAGTGGAAATCCTTACGATGTGTTTTAAGATGGTCGGTTAAATGGTTAATTCTGGCGGTAAGAATAGCGATTTGAACTTCAGAGGATCCTGTATCATTAGGATGAGTTTGAAATTCTTTGATTATAGGTTCTTTGTTAATACTTTCTGACATTTTAGTTAATTTTATTCATAACTTTTAGGACTTTAAACTTTAAAGTCGAAATTCCAGCCACTCGCCGAAATCTCCGTTGAACTAAGAAATGATCTTAGAAAGTTATGGAAAAAGCATTTCTTTTAGAAACGTCTTTTCTAACGCAATGTTAGTTATAGGTTAGATTAAGACTGGGTACAAGGAAAAAAACAAATT
>JABDAI010000002.1 GCA_013289195.1 Verrucomicrobiota bacterium | reverse complement strand
TTGGCGAAGTCCTGGATCCAAAAAAAAGAAAAATATTTGGCTAGCAGGAGCTCCAATTGTCTTTAGAAGGAAATTAACTACAATAAAAGTAAAGCCTAAAGGAAGTAAAATTATAAGGCCAGTGACGAATGCATTTCTTAGTGATTTAAACATATTTCTATTAAATGAAAGTCATTGTAAATTGAAATCCGGAATAGCGCCAGCTTTTTCTAAAATTTGAAGAACATCTTTTTCGGCAGCTCTCATGGTAGCTATTTGAGGATCGGTAATATCATTGAAACCAGCAAGATGAAGCCAACCATGAATGAGATAGAGCGAAAGTTCTTTGTTAAAGGGGATATTAAGCGTTTGGCTAAGAGATATAGCGTAATCAACACAAACGCAAATTTCGCCAGCTAGATCAAAATCCGGATCGGAGGGAAATGTGATAACATCTGTGGAACTTGGATCATTGAGATAGTCGTTATGTAGCGCAGCCATTGTAGGATCATCGAGAAATACAATAGAGAGCTCCCCTTGAGGAATTTTATAGGGGGAGGGGAGAGTATCTAAGAGAGTAAAAAATGTTTGGACAGTTTGTTCTTTGAAAACTAATTTTGGATATAAGTTATTGATTTGGACGTCGCGTGCTTGCATCGGGAGAAGGGTTTTTAGAGGTTTCAGGATATTCGATTCTTGAATGAAGCATATTAAGTAGAGTAAAGGCAAACGCATGTTTCAGAAGTTTAATTTCATGAAAAGTGAGAGGGCATTCGTCCATTTGGTGTTCGTAAAATTTTTCATTACAAATAGATTCTATGAGCTCATTAATAGTATTGATATTAACTTTTTTGAGGGATCGGCTAGCAGCTTCTATAGAATCGGCGAGGGAGACAATAGCGATTTCATTGGATTGAGGCAGGGGGCCTTCGTAGCGAAATCTGGATTCTTCTACTTCACCTTCCTGTGAAATTTCATCAGAAATGACGTTCTGAGCAAAGGGAAGATGGGTTTGGCGAATTTGTCTTAAAGCTTTATCATAGAAATATTTTATCTTAGCTGTTCCATGGTGCTGTTCAATAGTATCAATAATGACTTTCGGTAATTTGTACTGTTTAGCCAGAGCTACGCCTTCTTTGACGTGGCTTTTAATGACAAGGGCACTCATCGAAGGATTGCGCTCCAGATGAGGATTGGGTAGCCCGGCTTGATTTTCCAAAAAGTATTCAGGTTTGATTAATTTACCTATGTCATGATAAAGAGATGCGGCCCGACAAATGAGAGAATTAGCTCCAATTTCTACAGCAGCTCTTTCCGCTAAGTTAGCAACTAGGATACTGTGATGATAAGTGCCAGGAGCTTCAAGTTGTAAACGGCGCAAGAGGGGATGATTGAAATCAGTGAGTTCTAATAAAGTAATGTTTGTTGTCAGTTTAAAAAGATTTTCTAGAA
The DNA here is from genome assembly GCA_013289195.1 of Verrucomicrobiota bacterium. The sequence goes on along the minus strand of JABDAI010000002.1, from coordinate 92,609 downwards.
GTGGGACTATGCCAATAATGAGTATGCTAGTGAGAATGGCTGAAATGAGAGCAAAGACCATCTGAAGTAGAATGGTATTTAAAGCCACATGATGAAATGAACCAATGAGAAAGGCCGATAACGCGACACAGATGCCAGCGAAGGCGCCAGCACGAACAATATTTGATCTTAGACGAATATTGCGGCAGAAATATATACCAATGAAGCAAGCAAGAAGAGCAATCAGGAGAAAGCTTGTTATGCTTCCAAGCATTAAGGCATAAAAAGTACTGGTTAGTGCTGCAACAAGAGCTGCGAAGGAAACATCCACCATAATAGCAATAATCATGGGTGCTAATGCGAGTGGGACAGCGAAAGGGATGATGTTTAAAGCACTGGGATTTTTCCCAAAAAATTCAGTATCTCCGAGTTCTAATATTAATCTGACAGTTGTTAGATGAATGATAATGACGAGTGCGGCTAAAGCGATTCGTCTATTAGACTTGAGAATTTCAGGTGATGTAATTCGGCAATAAAGAAGAGCGGTGAAGAGTATTACCAAAGTTAAAATCGTGCGTGCCCGAAGCGTTGCGTTAAATCCGAGGTCAGAATTTTCGGTTAAATTTAAGTAATCGCGATAGGCATGAAGTTGTTCCATTTGTTCAGGACCTATGATACTTCCGGGTTCAATAATAGTTTGGCCAGCTTGAACTCCAACAACAACTGGGGATATAGAGTCGATTGCTTTTTGAAGTTTGGCATTACTTTTTGAAGAATCATATATGAGGTTAGGTTTAACCCCGGGCTTAAGAATTCTAAAGAGAGCTCGAGAAACTGGCCAATCAATATCCATCGCATTAATATTAAGGCTTAGATAACGTAGGGCATCTTTTTCAGAAAGGACTTTAGTTTTTGTGTCACGTCCTTCGATTTGTATGCCATAGAAATAGGATTCTGGCTGATTTTCTTGAGATGTTGCTTCTGGAGATTCCAGCGGTTTGAATATGCCTTCATGAGAAAGGCTCATAAGGATCATTAGACCTTCGTTAAATAATTTTTTCCGAGTCTCAGAATCTGTTTTCGAAAGTAAGAGAGAGATATCATCAGGACTAATATATTCTCCTGTTTTTTCTGTGTAATTATTGCTAGTAGCACTTAAAAGAGCGACAGCTTCTTGTTTAGAGGCATGTTGTAAGAGTTCTGAAAGTTGATCCAGTTCCGCAGTAAATTCAGAAATGTAAGTGACAAAATTTGAAAAGGATTGATCATTGATAGAATATATTGGTGCAATTTGACGACTTAAGAGCTCTTTTTTACGTTTTGTTTGGATCGCACTGACATATGAAAATGGGAAATCTGTAGCAATTCGAATTTTGGCTGTTTGATTTGGCAACATTTGTAATCCTGCAGGGAATTGGCCAACGAAGCAAATAAGAACAATAAAAAAGCTGAAAGCAAAAAATAAAAGAACCTTTAATATGCGATTAGGATCTAAAAGTTTGTTCAGTAAGGGAATTTCTGCCTTATTGCAAAATTTTCTTTTATTGTAAATAGTTTGGCTATGATTTTTACTAAAAAATGCCATAATTGAAAGAATTTATGGGTTATAAGTAAGCGCTTGTTGATAAGCTTCGATAATTTTTTGAACAAGAGGATGGCGCATAATATCCTTATTTTCAAAATAAAAGATTTTTATTCCTTCAATGTCAGAGAGCGTATGAATGGCTTCTTTAAGACCTGAGATTTTTGTTTTTGGAAGATCTACTTGGCTAATATCTCCAGTAACAATGATGCGGCTTCCATCTCCTAAGCGTGTTAAACACATCATCATTTGTTCATGAGTTGTATTTTGAGCTTCATCAAGAATAATATAGGCATTGGAAAGAGTTCGGCCGCGCATGTATGCAAGGGGAGCAATTTCAATAATATGTTTTTCAAGAAACAATTCTGTCTCTTCTACACCTAATATGTCATACATGGCATCGTAAAGTGGCCTTAGGTAGGGAAGAATTTTTTCTGTCAAATCACCTGGGAGAAACCCAAGGGCTTCGCCGGCCTCAACGGCTGGTCGAGTTAGAATGATTTTATCTACTTCATTTTTTAGCAGGGCATGTATTGCGGCAGCCATGGCTAAATAAGTTTTACCTGTTCCTGCAGGACCAATTGCTAGTACAATGTCATTTTTATTGATATACTGAAGGTAACGTTTTTGATTAATCGTTTTGGGGATGATACTTTTGTTTCTAATTTTTAGAATAACAGGGGACTGAAATGTTTCACGCATTTCATCAGCTTCGTTATTTAAAACAGCTTTTAGAATATTTTCAAAATCTGAATTTTTAATAGTGATACCTTGTGAACGAGCAAGTTCGAGAAGTTCAAATAAGGTTTCTATTTTTTTTATCTTTTTTTCTGATCCCTCTATTTGAAGCCAATCTTCACGACTGGTGAGTACTACATTGAATACCTTCTCGGCATGCTTCAAATTTTTGTCATTATTGCAATAAAGTTGATTTAATAGACGTGTACTAGGGAAATGTAATGTTTTTTTGGGCATTTTAAATGTATTCGTTCATGAAGTGAACTTTCGTAATCGTTGCCACATGGCATGAAGCGATTGTGGTAGTACTTTGGTATTGCTCAGAACAGGCATAAAATTGGTATCCCCTTCCCATCTGGGAACTACGTGACAATGTATATGGTTTGGAATACCTGCTCCTGCGGCGCTTCCTATATTAAATCCTATGTTAAAACCTTGAGGTTTAATGGCTTGGGTGAGAATATCTTGTGATTTAATGATCATATTCATTAAATCTAATAATTCTTCATGAGTAAGATCTTTCAGAGATGCAACTGCACGAAAAGGTACGACAAGCAGATGGCCTGCATTATAAGGGTATTTGTTTAAAACAATAAAATTGTGAGTACTACGGAATACGATCAAAGCATCCTCATCATTGCTGTTCGCTAAATCTAAAAAAAGTTTACCATCTTTTTCAGCGTCCTTAGGCGTTTCAATGTAATCTATTCTCCAATAAGAGTGAAGATATTTCATGGGACTGTCGTTTTCCATATATTATAATAATCTATTTCAACGTCACTAGGTCAATGATCAAATTCTTATATTATCTATAAAAAAAATAAGAACTCATTGAGCGATGGAACAATAAGAATTAAATTTTTAAATAATCGTTTTTTAAGTTTGTATTATCTTGTGTTTGTTTCCAATAATCAAGATTATTTTATTTTGAAGTAAAGAAATCGATGAAAATCCTAATGATAAGCTCAGAAATTGCTCCTTATGCTAAGGTCGGAGGTCTTGCGGATGTGGTCAGTTCGCTATCCAAAGAGCTGGCTCAAAGAGAACATGAAGTAAAAATTATTTGTCCCCTTTATGGTTTCATTGCGACAGATAGTAATTGGCAGGAACAGAAGGATTTGTTGTCATTAAAAATGAACGATTCTGGGCAAGAATTTTGCCGAATTTGGAGAGTGAATGAGTGCGAGAGTAAGGCAGCTTTATATTTTTTAGAGAATGAAAAGTACTTTGGGGAAAATCAAATATATCATACTAACGAAGCGAATAATGAAAAGATTGGGCAACGGTTTGTATTTTTTAGTCGTGCGGCTATAGAATTTTGCCGTCATTCAGAATGGACGCCAGATATTATACATTGTCATGATTGGATGACTGGCATAGTGCCTATATATTTGAAATTAGTTGAAAAAGATGAAAGATTATCAGAAATTCCGACAGTTTTAACAATACATAATATACAGCATCAGGGGATTTTTGACCGGAAAATGCTTGATTTTGCACAAATGCCACAGACACCTCTTATAATAGAGACACTGGGATTTGAAGGATCGATTAATTTTCTCAAAGGAGGAATTCTTTGTTCTAAAAAACTGATTGCAGTGAGTGAGCGTTATGCATATGAAATTGTTAATACGAAACTAGGTTATGGTTTGGATGCTGTTCTGGGCTCAAGAAAAAAAGATTTAATAGGTATTCTAAATGGCATAGACACTACGATATGGAATCCTGAAATCGATCAATATATTCCTAAAAATTTTAAAGTAGATGATATGAGCGGCAAAAAAGAATGTAAAAAATTTTTGCAAAGACATTTTAATCTAGAGGAACGTGAGGACATAGCTATTTTTGCTGTTGTTGCAAGGCTCTATTGGCAAAAAGGTTTGGACTTATTGCTTGATATTATTCCCAGACTAATGAATGAAGAGAAGTTGCAAATTGTTGTTTTAGGGACAGGAGAGAGCGATTGGGAAGAACGTTTTAAAACTTTCGCATTGGAATATGAAGGCCAAATAGGGGTTAATATCGGGCATAATCAGCGTTTGCCGCATTTGATAGAAGCAGGGTCAGATTTTTTCCTAATGCCAAGCCGGTTTGAACCCTGTGGTCTGAGCCAAATGTATTCGATGGTTTATGGTTCAATACCTATTGTTCACGCAACGGGAGGACTCATTGATACAGTAGAACCTTATCAAAGCAAAACAATGCCAGGAACAGGATTTATGTTTGAAGAAGCTACATCAGAGGCTTTATATAAGGCTATTTTAAAGGCTTGTGATATTTTTTATCACAATAATAATATATATCGATTAATGCAAGTGAGAGGTATGAAGAAAGATTTTTCTTGGAAAAAATCTGTAGAAAAACATGAAAATGTTTATTTATCGGCTCAATGATCAAAACCTATGCGGACTTGGACTTGTAAATTCTTAGAATTTGTGAACTAATACCAAATTTCATTCTAAAATGAACGGATTACTTAAGCCCAATCTTTTCTAAGTTTCGCAGGATAAGCCAAAAAACTGAGGAAAAATGCTTACTTGATCATTTATTTATGAAATTACATATTACATAAGCTAGAAAAGTTTGGGCTTAAAGAAAAAATTAAATAGCCCTAAAATATCCCTAAGTAGTGGCAAATTTTATCATTAAAACTAATATTTAAGGCTTGCATTAGGTGAAATATTCGGAAGTATGGTGTTGATCCCTTTTTGGATAAAAACATAAATCTTATATTACCCCAAAGGCTATGGCAGTTTGTATACAAAAACGCATTTACAACGAATCGAATCTTGCTTTGTGGAAAGAGAAGATCACTAAGGCTTGGCATACTTTTTTTACAAAACAAGAACTTAATTTAGGCCGTGAGATATATCGCAATGGCGAAATCAGAGAATTGGAATTGAATGACTGTGATATTATTGTGCATGCACGATTTGATCAAGAAGAATGCTATGCATTGGTCGAGTGGAGTAAAGGTTCTTTTCATGTCAGGGGCTCAACTAAGGACAAACTTTTAGCACGATCATTGGCAGTTGCAGGTTTATATGATGTCGAAGCACTTGTTTCTAAGGATGCTAAGCAGGAAACAGTTTCTGCGGGAATACACGTTCCTGATCGCGCTTTACTGAAAAATGAGGTGCGTAAATTCCAAAAAAGCATTGCGGAGCAAAATAGTAGAGATTTGACTTTAGAATTTTATTTATCAATGCAAGGTTTGCATTTTCAAGCCCAATGGAATGGTAAAGATAAGAAAGTCCCAGCCCTAAAAAGTGATCAGTATACACCGTCAGAGACAAACGCATTGGAAAGAGAAAAATTAATCGGTCTAGCCAGCATGGCGCGGCGCAGCGGATTTAAATTCCATTCTAATAATGGAGACTATGTTTTAAAGGAAGTCGATAAAATACAATCTTTTGTTAATGAAGAATTAGATAAAAAGTGGCGAGAGCGTTACTGCGTCCAATTCAAAGAAGGTGCAGAGAAACTTAAAGAAGGAATAAAAAATCCTGAGATAGTTGTTGATTTAGATGCTTTGGAAGAAGGGACACTTGATTTTTGTTGGAATATGAACGTAGACGAATACATTTTGAGTGCCGAAGAGGCGCGTCATCTTATTCGTAAAACGGGTGAAGTTGTAGTAATGCCTAAAGTGGGAATGGTGCAATTGCAGCCTGAAAAAACGGATTTATTAGCTACATGGCGAAGATGGCTTAATCTTTACGCCGATGGAAAGATTCCAAGATATGTTCTTTTTTCATCTTTTGGAGAAGAGCCCATAACCATGACTCTCAGTGCAGAATTGAAAAAGTGGAAAGATTCCCTTTTTCATTTGCCTCAAGAAAATAGCTGTTCCTCACAAATACCTAGTTTTTTAAGACCTTATCAGCAACAGGGAGTCCGTTGGCTTTCTCATTTATGTGATAGAAATTGTCATGGATTACTTGCCGATGAAATGGGGTTAGGTAAAACGATACAAGTACTCAGTTTTATTACTGCGCGCTCCCTTTATGATTTACCAAATTTAATCGTATGTCCAGCGAGTGTAGTGCCGGTTTGGCAAAATGAGATTGAACGTTTTTTCCCTGAACTTCAGGTAAATGTACTAAAATCCGGAAATGATTTTTATAAATCAGAAAAAAAAGTAATATGGATTAGTAGTTATACGCAATTAAGGATGCATAAATATTTGCTCGATATTACTGAATTTGGTTATGTTATTCTTGATGAAGCACAGTTAATCAAAAATCCGGAAGCAAAAGTGACGCAGGCTTGCTTTAGGATTCGTGGGAAGCATAGGATCGTTCTTACGGGTACTCCCTTAGAAAATAAATATTTGGATTTATGGACTCTCTTTAGATTTTTGATGCCTGGATTGTTAGGGACAAGACGTCATTTTGAAAATCAGGTCCTTAATGATAATAAAAAAGTGCGAGACCAAATAAAGAAACAAATTGCTCCATTTGTTCTTCGACGTACTAAACGTGATGTTCTAAAAGAACTACCAGCAAAAACAGAGACAGAATGTATTTGTCCGCTAACCGATTTACAAAGGGAAGAGTATTCAAGATTATCTAGAGATGGAGTGAAAGAGCTTGGAGAGGATATACCAAAGGCTGTTCGTGAACGTTCTTTAAGTTTTTTAACATTACTAACGCGTTTACGTCAAACTTGTTGCGACTTAGCTTTGCTTCCTTGGATGGATGTTCCGTTTGAGCAAAGCGGTAAGATTATGGTTTTAATGGAAAAGCTTTCAGAGATTTTAGCAAATGGACATAAGGTTGTGATATTTAGCCAATTTGTTACCCTTTTGTCGCGCATAGAAAAAGCCATTCGATTCAATTTTAAAGATATGCCGATTTATCAACTCACTGGAAAGACGGTTGATCGTGCTAAGCCTGTATTAGAATTTCAAGAACAAGAAGGCGCAGGTGTTATACTTGTTAGCTTAAGGGCAGGAGGAACAGGCATCACGCTTCATTCAGCTGACTATGTTTTTTTGATGGATCCTTGGTGGAATCCCGCAGTTGAAGAACAGGCGATCGATCGCGTGCATCGTTTTGGACAAGATAAGCCTGTTTTTGTCTATCGCATGATCACAGAAGGTACTATTGAATCAAGAATTCAAAAATTGAAGTCAGATAAGAAAGGTATTTTTTCAGGAATATTAGGTGAAATGAATGATATTTCTAACATGAAACATTATTTTGATTCTTTAAGCGATTTAATAGGGTTGTTGCCAGAAGTAAAGTAATACCAAATCTCATTCTAAAATGGACAAATACCGACTTGCTTTTATGCCATCTAATGATCCTTCTTCAATCTCAAGTGCTCGACGTACTTCGGGTACGCCTGTGCCCTTGCACGATCAGAATGTCATTATCTGGCATAAATTCAAGCGACCTTTGTTCATTTTAGAATGAGATAACTCTTTTTATGAATTCTAGTCCTAAGAAAAAGATTGATTATGAAGCGCTTAATTCTTCTTTTATGCGAATCCCGAAGATAGATATTGCTACTGCACGCAGCTTGATCGATTTAGGATATAAAGAATCATTTCAGCTTATAGGCTTATCGCCTGAAATACTTTTTGAAGAAATTAAGAAAAAAAACCCAAAGGTTCCAAAAGACCTTTTAGGAAAGCTCAAAATGATAATTTACTTTGTTGAAACACCAGAGCCCGATGCGAAAAAAATGGATCCGCACCAATGGTCTTAACCTCAGTTTTAAGGATTAATAGCGATTTTATAGTAGCCTATAGGTAGATGAGTGAGCTTTAGCAAGGGAGTACTGACAAAATTTTTAAAAAAATTATCAATATCTTCTACTCCCGAGCTTTGAGAAATCAGAAGAGGCATTATCAAGCCTGATTCATCAATAGTGGCAAGAAATTCTAAAGGAGCCCAAAAGATTTCTTGTAAAAGGGTATTTTCATGATTAATTTCATAGGCTTCAATAATGTCGGACTTATTGAAATTTTTGATTATGATATGAGCTTTGGGGATATGAGTGGAGGAAAAAACAGGTCTATCCTGATTCATTCCTTCAAAAGGATGGATTAATTTTTTATTAAGAATATCGAGTGATAAAAGCGTAGAAAGTTCCGGATAATTAATTTGAGAAAGAGTCTTATAAGGATAAAGCGTTGTTTCTGGAAGAAGATCTTGAAATAAAGAACTATCATCTACTTTGTTTAAGATTTGTTTTTCATTAGCGTTCCATTTTGTAGGAAGAAAAATTGGCTTTGTATCAAAAAAAAGCGCTTGATCATTTAGAATTTCATTTTGATTACCTCCGTTTAAATCATAAAATGATACGAAAGCTTTTTGGCCGATGCTTATATTGTTAGGAGTGTTTGGAAAGGAAAAGCCTAAGAAAAAGAAACCCATTATTGTTAGGGTGAGAATGCATGAAGCAATAATAATTTTATTAACTTTAAATAATTTTTTATAAACCATTTTATCTATGAGAAAGAATTGCTGTTAAACCTCAGTTCGGTTTAGTTAAATCGTCATTAATATTGGATGCCAGTTGAATATTTGAAAAGCCAGCATTACGGGCGATTTTACACAAATCAAAAATGGTATTCATTTCAGTTTTCTTACTTGCCTTTATTAAAAGAATAGGAGAAGGGATGGTGATATCCTTGGTGAAAACTCTAAGTGCGCTTTCTATATTTTCAAGATCATAAATATTGCCTTCAAAAAAAATTAAATTAGTTTCATTTACAGATAGAATAGCAGATGTTGCCCTACCTACTAGATTTTTGCTTGTAGCTTTAGGTAATTCGATTGTCAGACCAGGTGCGAAGATGTATTTTGAGCTTAGAATCGAAAGGAAAAAAGCAATGCATAAAACATTGAGGAAGGGGATCCATTCTAATTTAAAAGAAGGAGATTTTATGTTAGTTCTTAGCTTTAAAGGACAATGTAAATACGACATAAGCTTTATGAGAATTTTAAAGAAGTTTTGAAAGGGAAGTTAAAGACTTTAGTTCGTTGTAATTAATTTTTCCAGATCCCAGAAGAGGGATGTTGGGTATTATTTTTAATGACTTGGGAACCCAAAGAGGATTAATTTCTTCTTCCTGAGCTGCTTCCCTAAGTTCATTTAAAGAAGCATTTGAATTTTCGGAGATTAAAAGAAGCATTTCCCCTTTTTGCTTGTCGGGAATGCTAATACAGGCATTAGTGCTCTTAGGCCATATTTGATTAGCAAGTTTTTCAATGACATTGAGGGGAACAGTCTCTGCGCCAATTTTTGCGAAGCGTTTTGTACGACCGACGATTGTTATAAACCCTTCATCATCTATTGTAACAACGTCTCCAGTATTGAGCCATCCGTCTTGAACGGGTTCGATGAAGCCGGGATTTTCTGCTGTGATATAGCCTAACATTACATTATCGCCTTTTATCCAAAGTTCTTGATTGGTAGGCATTTCAGGAAGATTTTGAAGTTTATATTCAATACTTGGAAGAAATCTTCCAACAGTATTGAGTTTGTTATACATAGGAATATTGAAGGCAATGAGAGGAGAGGCTTCGGTGGTTCCATACCCTTCAAAAATTCGGATTCCAAATTTTTCTTCATAAACTCGTCGAAGATTGTCTTGAAGTTTTTCTGCTCCTGCGAATATATATCGTAAGCTCCGTAAGTCATAAGGATTAGCATATTTTGAATATCCACGAAGAAATGTATTGCTGCCAAAAAGAATAGTTATTTCCTTATCATAAATAAGTTCGGGAATTACGCTATAGTGCAGAGGGGAAGGGTAAAGGAAAATTCTGGTTCCATGAAAGAGAGCATTTAAGATAGCCGCAGTTAAACCGAAGGCATGGAAAACAGGCATTAGGGCAAGTATTCTATCTTGGTTATTAAGATCAATGACGGTACAAGCTTGGATATAGTTGCTAATAAAGTTTTTGTGGCTAAATGCTACACCTTTAGGATCGCCGGTTGATCCGGAAGTGAAAAGTATTGTGGCCGGAGACTCTGCAGTGTTTTTATTACAAAAACGTTTCCTATATAGCCATTCGGGAAAAAGAAGAGCAACAATGTATGAAAATTTCAATGATTTTACTGTTGATTTATAATTTTCTATAAATTTCACTTCTATATTATTTGCAATAAGTAATTCTATAATAGATTGTAATTTTGCTTGGGTGACAAATTCAGTAGAAGTCCAAATGGATTTAATATTTGTTGTTTGACATGCTTTTAAAACATTTTGGGCTCCAGTAGTGTAGTTTAGAAATGCTGCGATATGGCCCGTAGATTGAATAGCGAAAAATTGGAGTAGTGCAATGTTGCAATTAGGCATCATAAGCCCAATAGGATTTTCTAATGGTTGATTATGCGTAATAATTTTCCCTAAAAGCAAACTTTGGGCAATGAATTTTCTATAAGTTAATGTATTATTGTTAAGGTCACTTATGATAGGTAATGCCATGCCGTTTTGTTTTGCCGAGCGTAACAATTGTTGGAAAAGAGTGATGTCTTTGTCTGCTGCTTTGACTTGTAGGAGAGTCAATAAATCATAAATTTGAAGAGCTAGATGTTGTTTGAGTTCTTTTCCTGATAGATCGGGGGGGCTCTGTAGTTTTCTGGGAGGAAAAAGAGTTATTTGGATTTTAGGAAACCAATGAATTTTGACTTTTCCGCGTAAGTAAGAAAATGGAGTGAATTGTGCGCCTGAAATATGAATGGGAAAAATGGCTGTATCTGTTTTATGGGCAAGATAGCCTGTACCGTCATAAATTTTCATTACTGTGCCAGTGACGGTTATTCTTCCCTCGGGAAATATAAAGATTTGCTCATTTTTTTCTAATGCCTGTATTAATAGCTTAAAAGAAAACGGGGAATGAGGATCAATGGAGAAATGTTTTGAAAAGGGTAAGAATATTTTAACCCACCATTTCTTAGAAGCATTCGTATCTATTGGATATAAAAAATGATCTGCAACAAAAGCTTTGATGAGTATGGCATCTAACAAGGATATATGATTGGAAATAATGATGGCTCGCTGTCCCTTAGGAGGGATATTTTCACTATTGTTAATCTTTACTCTGTAAAGAGCTTTAAGAATCAATTTTACGAAAGCAGCTATAATATTTAAAATTGTTGTTTTTGAGATTGTCCAAAACATATAAAAAGTAACAACAAGATTTAAAATAGCTAGTACTATTAATAAGGCTATCGATCCTCCACCTAGTTTGAAGACAAGCATGGCTAATAAAGAGGATCCGACCATGAGTAAGGCATTCATGATATTATTAGCAGCAATATTGCGTGAACGATATTGCACAGTACTTTTATATTGTAAAAGGGCGTAGAGGGGGACGCTATAAAATCCACCGCATATCCCTATTCCAAGTGCGCTTGGGAAGGCAAGTGGGTGTACCATCATTAACAGACAAAAAACGGATATTCCTAGACTGGCAAGTGGAACAAATTTCGCAGAGATCTTACCATGAAGTAACATATAGGAGCTGATGGATCCAATACTTATACCAATAATAACCATGGTGAGTAAAAGCGTGGTAGTTGTTTCATTGCTTTCCAGAATTTCTTTTGTGAACAAAGGAAAAATTGTGAGGAAGCTGCTTCCAATGAACCAAAACCATGAAATCCCAAGGATAGGCAGAAGTAACCGTTTTCGTTTGAAAGTATATTGAATAATCTTACTTGTTGCCTGAAAGGGATTGAAGTTTATTTGCAGATCAGGACTATCTGATTTTGCATGAGGAATAAAAAAACTGCTAATCCAACCTATGAGAGCCAGGCAGAAGAGTAAAAAAGAGATAATGAGGGTTCCATTAGAACTTAAAATTAATAATCCTCCTAATAATGTTCCTACCAAAATGGCGAGAAAAGTACTTGCTTCAATCCAAGCGTTACCAAAAAGCAATTCATTTTTTGCAAGATGCTGAGGAAGTATGCCATATTTAAGAGGCCCAAAAAAGGTAGAATGTGTTCCTAAAAGGAATACAGTGAAATACATGAGAGTTAAGGATTCTAGATAGAATCCAAACGTAGCAAATATTCCGAGGATGAGAACTTCAGCGAGTTTTATCCATTGAATCATTTTTTCTTTACTAAAACGATCTGCCAACTCTCCGGCAATAGCTGAGAATAATAGGAAAGGTAAAATGAATAAACCTGAGGCAATGGCCAAAGGCATTTTAGGTGATAAGGCTTGGTGCTGTGTGAGCGAAAAAGAAATTAAAATAATGAGTGCGTTTTTATAAATATTATCATTCATTGATCCTAGGAATTGAACAATGAAGAGGGGTAAAAAGCGTTTTGATTTTAATAAGTAGTATGGATTTTTCATCGTAAGTGACAGTGATTTATTTTATTCAAAAGTCCAGCCAAATTTAACGTTATAGGAAATGCGTGGTTTAGGTTGTTTGCCAAATAGATGTTGAGTGATTGGGAGCCCAATTCCAAATTGTAGAACTAAGTGTTCGGACGAAATCCAAAAAGAAGGAAGAATGGAAAAGATATTGCCACCAGAATTAGGATCTTTGCGATTATTTACAATATCTTTCCAAGAATATACGCCAGCGAATTCTGCAAAGGTTGCGATGATCCAACCAGGGGGAGTGTAGAGATTTCTACCAATGGCGGCTTGATATATAAGCTGGTTACCTACTTTAAAATTCTTATGTTTGGTTGTCAAAACCAAGCCAAGGTCTGCAGCATAAATCCAATAAAATGTTGTGTGAGTTAGGCTTAATCCTGTCAAAAAGTTTATTGAACCAAAACCTGTGCGAGGGTTTTTGGTAAAGGATCCTGTTGGGAAAGCTATATTACCTACAATGGTGGCTTGAGTTGATGAATCTTTTTTAGCTTTTGAGTAGAAAGCATATTCAAGTTGTATGAATATATCTTCTAAGCCGGATGATTTATGAAAGTGATCTTTGTTTTTGGGAGCAATCGGTACATTAAGAAAAACGGAGAAAGAATTAGTAATGCCATATAAGAAACCTGGAACGATATCGGATTTGTAATATTTGCGACCAGTGATTGCATCAGCAAAAAGAAAGAATTGAATTTTACCCTTAGCAATAATATTTCCAGAAAAGAAAGTGAGAGGAAAGGGTTGTTGTGATTCTGGTAAAGAAAAGTTCCCAATTTTTTCCGTTTCAGTGTCAGCTTCAGTTTTTTCGGTTCCAGTATTGTCGGCTTCTTTTTTTTCGGTTTTAGCCTTGTTGGTTCCACCAGCGGTAATGTTATTATAGAAAACTGCTAAGAATAAAAAGAATAAAAAGATGGGTGTGGTTTTTAGCATAAGAATAATCCAGTAGAGTTTATTCGATGTTTTGAATTTGTTCTCGGATGCGTTCTAATTCATTTTTTGATTCTATTATTTTGTGACTGACTTCGATAAGATTGGTTTTACTGCCTATAGTATTGAGTTCTCTATTAATTTCTTGGCACAAGAAGTCCATTTTTCGTCCTACAGAATCGTGAGATTTTAAGTCGTTGAAGAATTGATTTATATGACTATTTAAACGGGTTAGTTCTTCAGAAATATCGCATTTATCTGCAAAGAGGGCAATTTCTTTCAGAACCCGTTCGTCATTGAGGTCTATGGAAAGGCCTGCTTGTTCGAGCCTTTGGAAAAGAAGTTGACGGTAGTGAGGTACGCTGTGGGTAGATTTTTCGGAAATAAATTGTACGTTGGTTGAAAGGATGGTGAGGCGATTATGAATATCTTCGCAAAGCGCTTTTCCTTCGGTAATGCGCATGGAGTTGATATGCATTAGGGCCAAGTGGGTAGCTTTTTGAATAGCCGATTCGATCGAGTCTTTGAGTTCTAATTGATTGGGCTTATTGAGATTTTTTAAGATATCAAAGATCAGGCCAGGTGAAGGCTGAAAAGGGATGTTATTTTGTTCGCAGTAATGACGTAATTTGTTGAGAATGGCAGAGAGAGAAGGCTCGTCAAAGGAAAGCCCTGAGGGGTTGGAGAAGTCGGTGACTTTGAGATAAACATTTACCTTTCCTCGAGCAATATTGCTACGAATAATGTCGATGATAAGATTTTCAATGGAAAGCCAATCGCGAGGGAGGGAGACGTTGATTTCGAAGTTACGACGATTGACGGAAGTAATTTCGACGAGAATTTCAAGATTGTCGTGGGAGGCAGACCCGCTGCCATAACCTGTCATGCTTTTCATATGTTAATAGGAGTGGCCAATATATTTGATTGTTACGAGGGTGAGGTCGTCGATATTTTTTGTTTTTTCGGTAAATTCTTCTAAAGCAGTAATGACTTTTTGATTGATGTTTTTGGTAGAAGAGTTGAGAGAGGGAACGATGCTTCGATTAAGACGGGAAATACCAAATTCCTCGTCTTCTTTGTTGGTAGCTTCTGTGATACCGTCAGTATAGAGTATGAATGTATCTTTAGGATTGAATGATATTAGAGTGTCTTGAATAACCCCATCAAAAATTTCATGGGGTACCATACCAAGAGCCATGCCTGGAGAGGTGATTCTTTCGAAGGCGTAATTATCTTCTTTATCATTGTACTTAAATATTAAAGGGAGTTCATGACCTGCGCGGGCAAGAGTGATAGTGTTAGCGTAGGTATCTAAGATGGCGTATGTGATGGTAATAAACATACCTTGGCGGATTTCTGGATGCATGACGAAATTCATTTCCTTAAGAACAGCAGAAGGGGAGTGATGTTTTTGAGCAAGATGCCTTAAATTTGTTTGGCATATAGCCATTAAAATTGAGGCGGGAATTCCTTTACCCGAGACATCTGCAATGGCGATGCCAATTCTGTTATTGGGCAGAGCAAAGACATCATAAAGATCACCACCAACTTTCTGAGCGGGTTGATAGTATGCATCGATTTGGATAGAATTATTTTTTGGAAATTGTTTTGGCAGGAGCATGCCCTGGATATTGCTTGCAAGAGATAAGTCGAAATCCAACTTTTTTTGTTCAATGAGCAAGTTCATTAAATTGGAATTATGAATGGCCATGCCGGCTTGTCTGGCAAGGGATTCGGTGACGGAAAGATCATCTTTAGTAAAGGGAAGAGAGTCGATAGGATTTGCGACGGCGAGAACGCCCAAAAGATGATTCTTAAATAAAATAGGAGCAACAATAATGGAATGAATAATAAGGGATCGTTCATAATGTTGAACGATTAAAGGATCTTCTTTGGCATTAGCGATGAGAATAGATTTTTTTGAATGGGCGACAGATCCAATAAGGCCTTCGCCTAGGGTGAATGATTCGCATCGGAGAATTTTTTCTATTAATTCGGTGCGAGAATTGGAGTTGAAATAAGAGCGGTAGAGTTCTTTTAGGTTTTTTAGTGGAGGAAATAAACCTTCCGTGGCTACTACTTTTAGGGAGTTATCATCGGTGTATTCGTAGAGGCATGCGCATAATGCACGGTTACTTAAAATGGCAGAGTGGACGATTTTTTGATAGAGATCGCTGCGTTTTGTTCCTTCGCCAATGGATTGGACGAGACTGTGGATAAATTCGATGACTGTTTGTTTTTCTTGTTGTAAGAGTTCTTTATCCTTTTCTAAATATAGGATTACCTTACGTTTTTTGAAGTAAACGAATAAGGAAAATACTAATCCTATAATTAATCCGAGAATAAAGTTAAAAAATATCATTGGAATGAGTTATCTTGAGATATTTGTTTTTTTAGAAAGGAAATGACATCTTGGAATTTATGGGAATTCGCGGGTTGGGCGTGGACGAGGTTTTGGTGGGCTTGAAGTATCGTTTCTGGAGAGGCAGTTTTTGAGGTGTTTAGGTATTGTAATTTGTTTAGGATATTGTGTGGTGCTAAAGTATCTTCGGATGGATTTACTTTTAAAATCAGATTTAGACCTAAGTTTTCTATAGATTCAAGATTGCGGTTATTGACATTAGTGAGATAGATAGTACTTTTTTTATCTTGTTTTTTGAATTCGAGGGCGACTCCGGCTAGTAGGCCTAGAAAAGTGCTATCCATACCAGTACATTCGGCTAGGTCAACCATGATGGTAATATTGTTTTTTTGAGTAATGGTATTAAAAAAATCATTTACGGGAGCACAGTTAAGATAATTTGCACGCCCTTTGATTCTTAAGCATATGGGATCGGAATAGACATCGACGATAAAGTTGGAATTGGGTGATTCAGTGAACATATAATTTTTGGGTTTGTTGTTTCTCTAAAATTGATCTTAAAACATAGGGCAGGATGCCGCCATGACGGTAATATTGGACTTCGATGGGGGTATCGATGCGAACTAAAAGGGGTAAGGTAGAAACTTCACCATTGGATTTGGTTATTTTTAGATTCAGTTCCTGTTTGGGTTGAAGGCTATTGTTCAGCTCTTCAAGGGAGAAGAGTTCGGAGCCATCGAAGGGAAAGGGGGTTGGAGATGGATTTTTGAATTCGAGAGGGAGAACGCCCATACCTATGAGATTGCTACGGTGGATACGTTCGAAGCTCTTTGCAACAACGGCTTTTACACCTAAAAGAAAAGTACCTTTTGCAGCCCAGTCTCGGGAACTGCCCATACCATAGTCGCTACCAGCGAAGACGATGAGAGAAGTGTTTCGTTTTTTGTAAATTTCGCAGGCCTCGAAAATGGTCATGACTTTATTTTCGGGCATTAACTTAGTATAGCCTCCTTCTTGTCCATCTTCTAGGAGGAGATTTTTGATACGAACGTTGGCGAAAGTACCGCGAGTCATCACTTGGTCATTACCTCTGCGAGAACCGTAGGAATTGAAATCTTTGAAGTGAACGCCTTTGCCTTTTAAGTATTCTCCTGCAGGGCTGAGTTCGGGGATATTGCCAGCTGGAGAAATATGATCAGTTGTAACAGAGTCTCCAAAGAAGGCTAGGGGACGCATATCAATTATGGGTTGGATATGGGGAGCAGTGAGTGTGAAATTTTGGAAGAATGGAGGGTGCTGAATGTAGGTGGAGGAGTCTTTCCAATTATAGGTGTTGCCGGTGGAGGTTTTGATTTTATTCCATTCGGGATTAGCGTTTTGAAATTCACTGTATCGCTTAATATACATGGAAGGATTGATACCTTGGAGAATAAAATTTTGAATTTCTTGAGTTGATGGCCAAATATCTTTTAGATAGATGGGTTGGCCCGTAGGACTCGTGCCGAGGGGATCGCGGGTTAGATCAATATTTAAATTACCTGCAAGCGCGTAGGCTACGACAAGGGGAGGGGACATGAGGAAATTCGCTTTGAGGGCATGATGAATGCGCGCTTCAAAGTTTCTATTGCCACTGAGGACGCTGGCGGCAATGAGGTTATTTTTTCCAATGGCCTCTTCAAGTGTGGAGTCGAGTGGGCCGCTATTTCCAATACAAGTAGTGCACCCATAGCCAACGAGGTCGAATCCGAGTTTATTTAAATATTCTTGGAGACCTGTTTTAATAAGATAATCAGTGACAATGCGGGAGCCAGGGGCGAGGCTTGTTTTTACGGTTTTGGGGACGGTGAGGCCGAACTCTACGGCTTTTTTTGCCAGGAGACCTGCGGCAATCATTACAGAGGGATTGGAAGTATTTGTACAGCTGGTTATTGCAGCGATGAGGATGGAGCCGTGTTTAATTTCCGTATTTTCTGGATAATGCGGGGAAGCTATTTTTGCTGTAGTTTTTAATTCTTCTGCATTTTTGCCGTAACCACCATTATCAATACTGGATTCGAGTAGAGAGGCGAAAGTGGATTTTAAATCCGGGAGATTAATAAGATCTTGTGGGCGTTTAGGCCCGGCTACAGATGGAACGATTTGGGATAGATTGACTTCTAAAGTTCTAGTGTAATCAATCGTTCCTTGAGTGGGAACCCCCCATATGTTTTGGGCGCGATAATAGGCTTCTACGAGTTCTAATTGGTCGGAAGATCGGCCAGTTTGGGCCATATAGTCGATCGTTTTTTCATCAATTGGAAAAAAACCAATGGTTGCACCGTATTCTGGAGCCATATTGGCAATAGTAGCGCGGTCAGCAACGGAAAGCGTAGAGGCGCCTTGGCCGAAGAATTCGACAAATTTTCCAACGACTTTTTCTTTGCGAAGAAGTTGGGTGATGTATAGAGTAAGATCGGTTGCGGTAACGCCTTCTGGCAATTGGTTGGATAAGTGAACGCCGATGACGTCCGGACTTTGGAGGTAAATGGGTTGACCAAGCATGCCTGCTTCAGCTTCGATGCCACCAACGCCCCAGCCAACAATGCCTAGACCATTGATCATCGTAGTATGGGAATCTGTACCGACCAAGGAATCGGGATAGAAAAGAAGTTCTTGATCGATATTTTGGGCGAAAACGGATTTGGCGATGTATTCTAAATTTACTTGGTGAACGATGCCAATGGCTGGAGGAACGACGGTGAAGGTTTGGAAGGCTTGTTGACCCCATTTGAGGAATTGGTAGCGTTCTTCATTTCTGTGAAACTCATATTTAATATTTTCTTCCAGGGCGTCTGGGGAACCGAAGCGATCGACTTGAACGGAATGATCGATCACAAGATCAACGGGAACGAGAGGTTCAATGAGATCGGGATGAGCGCCCATTTTTTTTGAGGCATCACGCATGGCTGCTAAGTCGACTAAGAGGGGGACGCCAGTAAAGTCTTGAAGAAGAATGCGAGAAACGACGAAGGGAATTTCATCATAGGAGGGATGAAGAGGATTCCAGCTGGCTAGGTTTTTAACATCTTGTTCAGTGATTTTATTTGCACCACAGTTTCGTAGAACAGATTCTAAGAGGATGCGAATGGAGATTGGCAGGCGAGATATTTTTCCTAAGCCCGCTTTTTCCAAAGCGGGAAGTGAATAGTAGAATCCAGATTTACCCGACTGAGTGCTTAAAGAATTAAGAGAATTGAAAGAATTATGTAGTTTGTGCATAAGCGTAGCGTGTTGAAGTTGAGTTGAGTGGGGATAAGAAAAAGACGACAAATTTTTTTCTTACAATGGATTTATTTTTCATTTTTTCTTATCCCCTGATGGAGTTTTGTATGAGAAGTGCTAGGCTTTTAAAGAAACTGAGGGCGCCCCAGAGCTTGTTTGACGGGCTCGAAGTCTGGAAGGTCACTTAATTCCTTCCCTACCCATCGATAGACGATTGTACCGATTTTATTGATAACAAAAACTGAGCGCATGGCAACGCCGGGAAAGCCAAAGCGAGATGGAGCTAAGACGCCATAGTCTTCGATAACTTTACTACCCATATCACTCAGGAGGGTGATGGTTATGTTAGAGGCTTTTGCCCAGGCTTCTTGAGCGAATGGGTTATCGGCGCTAATACCATACACATCTGCATCAAGCTTTGCGTATTGACTGTAGTCCTCGCTCGCAGCACATAATTCTTTCGTGCATCCAGAGGTGAAGGCCATGGGGAAAAACAGAAGAATAGTCTGTTTTTTTCTCAAGTTATCCCAGAGTCTAATGTCCTTTAAGCCCTCGGCGGTTTTTGTTTTTAAAACAAAGTCCGGTGCTCTATCCATTTCTTGAAGTGGCGCAATTCTTTTCATCATAATTTTCTGTATTTAAGTGTTAAATTTCAGTTTTGTTAATGATGCAGTATTATCTTTAAAACTGCAAGCATATCTGTGTTGATTGTTAATGGTTTGTAATGATTTGATAATCGTATGAAAATCCTTAAAATCAAGAGATTGCAATGTGATCTATTTATTATTTGATTTTTACTAATTTTAGGATTTTATTAAGATGAAATTGAGAATATGCAAGCAATAGAAATTATCAAGAGAGGAACTGACAGTATTATTGGTTTAGAGGAACTTGAGGAGAAGCTTAAAGAAAGTAGACCACTTAGAATAAAGTTAGGAGTAGATCCGACTAGACCGGATTTGACGTTTGGGCATGCTGTTGTATTTAATAAGTTGAAGGAATTTCAGGATCTTGGGCATCAAGCGATTTTACTGATTGGCGATTATACAGCAACAATTGGAGATCCATCAGGGCGCTCATCGACTAGACCTGTACTGACTGTGGATGAGGTAGAAAAGAATGCAAAAACCTATTTGGAACAAGTGTTTAAGATTTTAGATCCTAAGAAGACCCAGATAAGACGAAATAGTGAATGGTTTAATAAAATGACATTTGCAGATGCATTATCACTCTCACGGAAGATGACAGTTGCGCGAATGTTAGAACGCGATGATTTTGCGAAGCGTTTTGAAAGTAATACTCCCATTTCGATAGTGGAATTTTTATATCCTTTGGTTCAAGGGTATGATTCGGTGATGTTGGAAGCGGATGTGGAATTAGGCGGAACGGATCAATTATTTAACTTGCTTGTAGGGAGGGCGTTACAAAGAGATATGGGGCAAGCCGAGCAGGTAGTGATTTGTATGCCACTGCTTGTGGGATTGGATGGGGTTAAGAAGATGTCAAAAAGTTATGATAATTACATTTCATTTAATGATACACCGAAGGAGATGTTTGGGAAAATTATGTCACTGAGTGATCAATCGATGTGGATGTATTACGAACTATTGTTAGGTAAAACAGAGGAGGATCTCAAGGTATTGAAGGAGAGACATCCAATGGAGGCGAAAAAGGAATTGGGGGTTGCATTAGTAGAACGATTCTATTCGGCGCAAGAGGCAAAAGATGAGCGGGAGCAATTTGAGAGTGTATTTTCTAAGGGTAATTTGCCAGAGGATATGCCAGAATATAAGTGGGAAGATATTTCAAAGAATAATGCGATAACTGTGGTGGAATTGATGGCTGGGACCGGTCTTTTTGCAAGTAAGAAGGAAATTAGGAGACTCATTGAACAAGGGGGAGTGAAGTTTAATGGAGAAAAGATGGACGATGCGTTAGGTGAAATTAAGAAAGAAAATGAGATTGTTGTTCAGGCAGGAAAACGAGTATTCTTTAAGGTGAGGGTGTAATAGAAGAAGGATTTTGAAGAATGCCTTGTAGTTAAATTTGATTGTCAAAGTATTTGATAAAGAAGGTCTTGTCATTTTTTTCAAAATTTTCTGGGAGATGCTCAAGGAATTGGATTGTGAGCATGAATCTTATAAGTTTATAAGAGTTGATACTATAGTAGTGAGCGAAAATACGAGAAAGATTAAAATTTATAGCATAACAATTAATCAATGAATAAAATAGTAAAGATATAATTTTTTTCATAAATTTTTAAAATTTATATTTGTTTTAATTAATCTATTATTTTTGTCAAAGAGATTTTCATTTTTGAAAATAGATATTATCTTGACTCTTGGGAAACAAGTATTTTATCTTGAAGAAAGTTGCTTGGCTTCCATATGATTAAACTTAAGACGAAGCTAGAAATATTTCCCCTTTTGCAAACCTTAAAAGGGTATACTTGGAGAAAATTTAAAGCAGACTTTTGGGCAGGTATCAACGTCTCACTTTTAGATTTTCCGCAAGCAATGGCGTATGCGCTATTGGCAGGGTTTCCAATAATGTTTGGAGTCTATGCGTCAACGATAGGATCTTTAATAGGTCCATTTTTTTCGAGTTCTAATTTGCTAATTCTAGGAACAACGAATGCCACAGCGGTGCTTGTATTGAGTTCATTTTTGACTTTGAATATTGCCGATGAACAGAAGCTTTTGGCATTACCTGTACTGATATTGCTTGTTGGGTTATTTATGGTCATAGGGGCATTGCTCAAGTTAGCAGGGCTTATAAAATACGTTTCGAGGACAGTGATTATTGGATATATCACTGCTGCTGCTCTTTTAATTATTGTCAATCAATTGAGCACAATACTGGGAACGCCGCGAACGCATGCGGCGACTTTTTTTGAAGTGATAATGCAAAATGCGGGCAATTGGAAGGAGATAAGTCTAATATCGATTTTAGTAGGGTTTTTAACCGGTTGTGTTTATATGATTTTTAGGTCATATTCAAAATTTGTACCAACTGTGGCTTTGACGTTGTTGAGTGTTTCTATTTTGACTTTTTTTTTGAATTTATTGGGGTTAGAGATTTCGATGATTGAAAGTCAGCAAGTAGGACTGTGGATGCCCAAAATGCCGGAAGTGACGTTTGAATTGATTTATCAAATGGGAGGTCCAGCGATAGCATTGGCTTTTTTGGCAATTTTAGAGAGCTCGTCGATTGCAAAGACCTTGGCAGCGAAAACGGGGTCGAGAGTTGATTTGAACCAAAATATGTTGAGCATGGGAATGTGTAATATTGCTAGTGCTTTTAGTTCTGGAATGCCTGTTTCAGGCTCACTAACTAGATCAATATTAAATTTTCATAGTGGTGCATTGACTGGTTTATCAAGTGTTTTTAGTGGAGTTATGATGATAATGGGAATATTATTATTAGGACCTTTGCTCCAGTTTATACCCAAAGCGAGTTTAGCAACGATAGTCGTTTTTATTGGAATATCATTAATTAATTTGAAGCAAATTCAGATGGTTGTAAAGGCTACGAAAGCAGATTGTGCCGTTTTTTTTGTTACCTTTTGTGGGGGATTGATTTTCCCACTAAATATTGCGATTGCATTGGGAGCTAGCGCTTCGATAGTACTCTTTTTAAAGAAGATCAGTGAACCGCGGTTGATGCAGTATATTTTTAATGCACAGGGAGAACTATCGGAGCAAGCAATTAAGGAGCCCAGTGATATGCCTGAGATATCGATTGTGCATGTGGAAGGAGAGCTTTTTTTTGGTTCGACGGATATTTTTCTTGATCAGACCCGGCTGATTTGTGCATCGCCGAATTTGAAAGTAATTATTTTGAGGATGAGGAATGCGACAGATTTGGATGCTAGCAGTGCCTTTGCGGTAGCCGATTTGATCCGCTACGCGCATGAAAAGGATCGTTATTTTATTGTGACGGGGGCAAATGCGGGTGTGGAACGTGTTTTTCATCAATCAGGAGTAATGGAAATACTCGGAGAGAATAATTTCTTTCGTTACACGCCAGAAAATCCTAATTTGGCAATACGGCATGCCTTGAAAAGAGCACAAGAACTTATTGGACAAGAACAGGCAAGAATTCTCCTATTTACATCCCCAGGAAATTCGGAGAAAATGGGTGGAGAATCTGTACAAGAAGTCTAATGTGTTGTTGAAGAAGATTTATTCAGACAAAAGACGTCCTATTGAGAGACTATTTCATTAATATTAATATTTGCCATAGGAACAAGATTTGGAGAGCTTGGGCAAATAAAGTTACGTATGAATGTTTTGACTTTCTTAGAAACCGTAAGATAATGTATTGGGAATATATCTAGAAAGAACTGATTAAAAGCTTTGTATTTGCTTTTCAAATATTGTCTTTGCATGGCTTTATAAATAGGTGAGTCTCTGCATTCTATTGTTTCGCGGAAAAGGTTTTTTCGTTCAATCAATTTATTAGCAATGACTAAGAAAGGATCTAGATCAATGGGGCCTTTTTGTGATAGAGCTACATAGGCTTGGAGTACAGCTATCATTATTTGTTCATCGGGAATACTGATGATCTTCTTAATTGAACTGATTATTTGAGGTTTTGGATATTTTTTGACCGTATAATATAATAGACTAAGGCATAAATGATTACTATTTGGATCGTATTGGGTATTGAGAGAAGGTTTAACTTTATCAAATGAAAAACAGGCATCAAAATCAATTCGAGCGGCTATAGGACGGGAGTTAGGAGATAAGATATAACCTAGGTTTCGACTGTGTCTATCGACGAGGCCCAAAAAATCCATTGCGACTATCAAGTCGACTTTTCCGATAGCATTATTATAAGGTGTTATGAAGTTTTCATTATAATATTTTTGAGTTTGAAAGTTAGGAAGTTCGACAGAGGCGACACAATTGATTTGATCAATTATTAATTTAACGACGGGTGTACAATGTGTACCCATAATTAAATTCATTATTTTGGATCCAATAAGTTCTGTAAAAGGATTAGATTGTTTTACATAGTAAATTTGATTGGAATCACAGTAAATACCCCCAGTGCAACCTCCTACAGGTTTGGGTTTAAATAATTGTAAGTTTGAGAGTTCTATGATATCTTGCTTTTGATCGATATCCATTTCCAAGAGCCGAGAATATAGCTTTTGCAAATTAATATCATTGCAATGGATACTATCATTGATTGTTATTGCCTGTAAGTAAATAATACTGGAAATAGTAAGAAAAATGCTCAAAAATTTTCTAGAAATTATTGCGACAGGCATATCGATTTATTGAATTAGTGAATATTCGGAATAAGATAAAATTGATCCCAAAACGAGGTAGATTAAAAATTATTTGGAAAAAAATTCAACAAAAATTAGCTCTAAATTTTGAAGGTGGGGCGAATTTCTTTATGATTGACATATTTGTAATTATTTTTATCATGGAATAATGAGAAAATCGAAATTTATTATACTATTAGAGATAAAGAAAATGATCAAAAATTTCCTAAAAGTGTTTGTTGAAATAATTATAAGTATATTTATTGTAAAATGATGAAAAAATTAAAAATTTTATTAATAATTGGTTTTGTTGTAGTTAATGCATGTTCTATTCAGTTAAGCGGAAATGAAAATTTTGCGAGGAATAATCAGGGTGCTGTTGCAGTAATAATCAACAAGGATTTGTATAAGGATGTTCAAGATAGCATAGATCTATATATAAGTGATCTGAAAAATGAGGGTCATGAAGAGGTATTGTTATTTGAATGGGATTATGCTAACAAGAATGTAGAAGAATTAAAAGCCTTATTGAGCAGTTATTATGAGCAAGTTAAAATTCAAGGAGCGGTTTTAATTGGCCGGCTTCCCTATGCTTGGGGAATATTCAAATTGAAGGATACAGAAATCTATAGTGAAGGTCCCATAGATACATATTTAATGTGTCTCAATAGCGACAGTTTTATTAGAGATGACAAAGGACGTATTATTGGACATGAGGGGAAGAAAAATCCTGATATTTGGGTATCTCGAATTTGGGCGCCAGAAAATCCGAATCTTTTTTTGGGAATGTCGGAAATTGATTTAATTAAAAATTATTTTGAAAAAAATCATCTATATAGGACATGTCAAATACCTGTGTCAGATTTGAAATACAAATATCATTCGCTTGGTATGGCGGAACATGAACACGATACTATAGAAAAGATATTATGCAATGGTTATGAATATCTCTTGTTCGAAGGTTATGTAAATGGTTATTTGGAATTATTAAATAAAGACGATAGTCAGTATTTATTTCTTCAGGCACATGGATTTAATACTATGCATGTTTTTTGTGAAAATAAAGACGATACAAAACATCAATTGCATAATCATGAAATTATGCAAGTTCCTATTAAGCAGCCTTTTCTATTATTAAATTCTTGTAATGTCTGTCAATACACGCATAAAGAATCATTGGGAAGTGTTTATTTATTCGGACCGCATTCTTCGTCATTAGTAATTGCAGGATTGTCAGTCTTTGGAAATATTTTAGACATTCAGTTTATGCATAGTAATGGAAAGAATTTTGGAAATAATATTCTTTCTTATTTTAATGTATTCAATCTTCCACCTTTGGACTCGTATTTCCCCGGGTATAATGGACAGATACTTTCAGATGAATCAAGATCTACAGATTCTGGTGATTTAAATCTTGGATTTACATTGCTTGGGGATCCAACATTGAAAGCCTATGTCGATATGAAAGAGTGTCTGCCGTATAATACTACCGCAAAGGACTTATATGAAGCATATCGCAAAAAAGTATTACAGAAGCTTCAACAGTCAGTCAAGAACCAGAATAAAGCAGCCAATAATCCTGACAGCGAAAGCAATAAGCAGAAAGAAGAAATGCCACAGCCTGAAAAAGTGACGCCGAAAACTGAAGAGAAGCCGGCAGCAAAGAAAGATTCTCCCAAAAAAGACACAAAGGCTACGAAGGTAAAGGCTAAAAATAAAGTAAGACCTAAAAAGAAGTCTAAATCTAAGAAAGAATCTAAACCTAAGAAAGGATTAAAAAAAGTTAACAAAAAAGATAAGAAAAAAAATAAAAAGAAGATTTCTTAAGAACCTCTATTTCTTATCTCGAACGAAATGTTTTAAGGAAAAACGAAGACCTGTCGTTAATTACAAGCCTCAGTTTCGGCAATTAAGCTTCACTTTCTTCGACTTGGATGACTTTGGAAATACCTATTATAGAGTCTCCATTACTTAGATTGATGAGGCGGACTCCTTGTGTGGTACGTCCTATGACTCTGATGTCTTTCACTGGGGAACGTACTGCCTGTCCAGAATGAGTGAAAATCATAATTTCATCATTATCATTGACATTGAGAGCTCCGGCGACACCTGAGGTTTTAATAGCTATGATGCCACTTCCACCACGACCTTGAGTTCTGTATTGATCGTATTTGGAACGTTTGCCCAGGCCTTGTTCGCTGGCTATTAAAAGGGTGAGATTTTGGTCTACAACTTGCATGGCTTCAACATAGTCTGTACCTTTTAATTTTATGCCACGAACCCCATGAGTTGCGCGGCCTTGATCCCTAAGTTCTGTTTCGGAAAAACGTATGGACATGCCGTTATGGGTGATGATGACCAGTTCTTCGTTGCCCTTAGTGAGGATGACGTTAACTAAAGCATCGTCCTCATCTATTTTAATGCCAATGATGCCACCTTTTCTGACGTTAGCATATTCGCCTAAGTTGGTTTTTTTAACGACACCTTTTTTAGTACCCATGACAACGTGCAATTGATCATTGATCTCATTAGTACATATCATGGCAGCGATCTCTTCATCTTTTTGTAACTGAAGAACGTTCGCAACGGAGCGGCCTTTAGCAGTTCGAGTGCCTTCAGGGATTTCGTATACTTTCTCAACGTAAACTCTCCCTGTTTTCATGAAGAACATGATATGGTCGTGGGTGCTGGCAGAGAAGAGGTGTTCGACGAAGTCGTCATCATGTTGGCCTGTACCGATGACGCCTTTACCACCACGTTTTTGAGATTTAAATTCATTGACGCCCGTTCGTTTAATAAATCCTTTGTGAGTTACCGTAATGATGCAACCTTCGTTTGCAATGACGTCTTCCATTTTGAACTCGCCTTCTTCCGGAATGATTTTTGTACGACGTTCAGTAATGTATTTTTTTCGAAGATCCAGAAGTTCGGTGCGAATGACTTGAAGGAGTTTTGTTTCGTCTTCTATAATGGAACGAAGTTCGTCGATAATTTTTAATAATTCTTGAAACTCATTTTCAATTTTTTCGCGCTCTAAACCAGTTAATTGGTAGAGGCGTAAGTCAAGAATGGCATTTGTTTGACGTTCTGAGAAGGGGAATTTGGCCATCAAGTTGATGCGTGCCTCGTCACGATTTGGAGATTTTTTTATAATTTTAACGATTTCATCGAGATTATCTAAAGCAATTCGGTAACCTTCAAGAATATGAGCTCTATCTTCCGCTTTGCGTAAACGAAATTGAGTTCTACGGTACGTGACTTCACGGCGATGTTCGATAAAGCATTCGAGCATTTCCTTGATGTTCATCTGTTTTGGACGACGCTTGTCCAAGGCTAGGAGAATGACACCAAAAGAGTTTTCAAGTGGAGTATGTTTGTAAAGTTTATTGATGACGACGCGTGGAATTTCACCGCGTTTGAGTTCGATAACAATGCGAGTATTTTCGTCGGATTCGTCGCGTAAATCGCTAATTTCAGTTAAAATTTTTAATTGTACTAGTTCCGCAATGCGTGTTACCAGAACTGATCGATTAACATTATAAGGAATTTCCGTGATGATGATTTGTTCTTTACCGGCCTTGAGTTCTTCAACTTGGACGGTGCCACGAACTTTAATGATGCCTCTACCAGTTCGTAGATATTTTCGAATTCCTTCTAGACCAACGACACTGCCTCCAGTGGGAAAGTCGGGTCCAGTGATGATTTTTAAGAGCTCATCGACTGTTACATTGGGATTTTTAAGAATGGCACAGGCAGCATCGATGATTTCGCCTATGTGGTGCGGAGGAACGTTAGTGGTCATCCCTACTGCGATACCAGTTGAGCCGTTTAATAAAAGATTGGGTAAGGCCGAGGGAAGGACAGTAGGCTCAGTAGTACTTTCTTTGTAATTCGGGGCAAAATCGACAGTGTCCTCGTCGATGTCTTTGAGGAGTTGTTCGGCAATATCTTTTAGTCGACATTCGGTGTAGCGGTAGGCAGCTGCGGAATCGCCATCGATGGAACCGAAGTTACCTTGAGGATCGATAAGGGGATAGCGCATGACCCAATCTTGAGCAAGACGAACAATCGTATCGTAGACCGAGGTATCACCATGAGGGTGGTAGTTTTTGAGAACTTCACCGACGACTCCGGCGCATTTGTCGAAAGGACGGCTTTGTAGAAGGCCTTCGCGGAGCATGGCATAAAGGACGCGGCGTTGAACAGGTTTTAGACCGTCTCGGGCATCGGGAAGGGCACGGCTAACGATGACAGACATCGAATAATCGATGTATGCTGTTTCCATAATTTCGTTAATATTAGTTACGACTAATTTTTCAGTTTCAGTGGTCATTAGGAAATTCTTTTGAAATTTATACGTCTAAATAGGAAGTATTGAGAGCATTATCTTCAATGAAGGCTCTTCGAGAAGGAACGTCATCTCCCATTAACATCGAGAAGATATCGTTTGCAAGGGCTGCATCGGTTATTTCAACTTTAAGGAGAGACCGCGTTTGGGGATCCATAGTAGTTTCGAAAAGTTGTTTGGCGTTCATTTCACCTAGACCTTTATAGCGTTGGATGGTGAGACCTTTTCGACCAAGGGCACGAATTTCATTAATTAATTCAAGTAGGGAGTAAAGTTTGATAATGTGCTCGGATTTTTGGCCCATATTTTCGATGAGATGATAGCGGGATTCTTCGGAGGGAGAGAATTGCTGAACATTCAGTTCTAAATTTTCGAGTTCTTTGAGGATTTTTTTAATTTGAGCGGCTTCAAAAACTTCATGGACTGCTATGCGTTGCTGAACAGAGCGACCGTCGATGGTAATTTCACGAACCGTATAGCCTTCGTAAATATCCTCAGTCATGTCCATTTGAATGTAAAATTGAGAGCGCTGGTCGTCGTTGAAAAGGAATTTGAATTCCTCTTGATTGCCGGTTCGGATGCGAGCTACATATACAGGGACTTCTTGAGTTTCGTGGTTTCGTGCATCTAGGTATTGACTAAGTTCGCAGCCGTAGCGAGTGACGCCCCGTCCTAGAAAGTCAAGTCTAGAAAGAGCATCGACAATTTTATCGACCAGGGAGCTCGTAAATTGGTGTTTATCGCGTTGACGAATAAGAGTAACATCTTCTGAACCAAGCTCTAGGAGGATGCGATTTAAATCTTGGTCATTATCGACATATTGTTCGCGACGTTTACGTTTTATTTTATAGAGAGGAGGTTGAGCGATGTAGACGTAACCATTTTCAATGAGACCTTTCATTTGACGAAAGAAGAAGGTAAGTAGAAGGGTACGGATGTGGGAACCATCGACGTCAGCATCTGTCATTATAATGATTTTGTGGTAGCGAGCCTTGGTAACATCGAAAGCACCTTCGCCTGTTTCGCCAATGCCGGTACCGATAGCAGTGATGAGGGTGCGAATTTCGTTATTGTTTAGAACTTTGTCCAGACGAGCTTTTTCGACGTTGATAAGTTTACCTCTAATAGGAAGAATAGCTTGGGTGCGTCGGTCCCGTCCTTGCTTAGCAGAACCACCAGCAGAGTCTCCTTCGACGATGTATAATTCACAAAGTTCGGGACTTTTTTCTGAGCAATCGGCTAATTTACCCGGAAGGCCACCAGCGACCAGGGCGCTTTTACGGACAGCTTCGCGAGCTTTGCGAGCGGCTTCGCGTGCACGTGCGGCACTTAGGGATTTTTCAATGATTGTTTTTGCAAGGCTTGGATGAGTTTCGAAGACGTATTTTAGATTGTCGCCAACAATTTTTTGGACGATGCCATCGACTTCGCCGTTGGAGAGTTTTGTTTTTGTTTGTCCTTCGAAGCGAGGTTCGGGAACTTTGACAGAAATAATAGCTGTTAAGCCTTCACGAGCATCATCCCCAGTGATGCTAGGATCTTTCTCCTTGAGGATGTTATTGGCTTTAGCAAAGTTGTTGATAACACGGGTAAGAGCAGTACGGAAGCCAGAAAGGTGTGTTCCGCCTTCTACGTTGAAAATAGAATTTGCGTAAGCATAGATTTGATCATTATAACTATCATTATATTGAAGGGCAATGTCGACAACGATTTTGGAGGTGGACTTCGCTTCGTCAGCTAGGGCTTCGCCAGAAAAGAAAATAGGTTCATCATGGAGGACTGATTTACTGCGATTGAGGAATTGAACATATTCAGAAATGCCGTTTTTGAAGAGGAATTTTTCAGCTTTTTCACTGCGTTCATCCGCAAGATGAATTTCAATGCCGGGATTGAGAAAGGCAAGTTCGCGAAGTCGTTTTGCGAGGATATCATATTTGAAATCGCGAGTAGTAAGGAAAATTTCTGGGTCAGGCAGGAAGGTGATCTTGGTACCTGTCTTATTCGTTTCCCCAATGACTTTCATTTTTTGGACAGTTTTACCTTTGGAGAAAGCCATGTGATAGATTTTATGATTGCGGCGTACTTCTACGTTGAAAGCTTCGGAGACGGCATTGACGCATTTTGCTCCGACGCCATGAAGACCGCCTGAGACTTGGTAGGCACCTTTGCTAAACTTGCCACCTGCATGGAGATTTGTAAGAACAAGTTCAAGAGCAGGAATATTATAGACGGGATGGTTATCAACAGGGATGCCGCGACCATCGTCTTCGACCGAGCAGGAGCCATCGAGATGGATAGTAACACTGAGTCCTTTACAATAACCAGCAAGAGCTTCGTCTATGGAGTTATCGACGATTTCAAAGACACAGTGATGAAGTCCACGTTCATTGGTATCGCCGATGTACATATCGGGTCGTTTACGAACCCCTTCTAAGCCTTCGAGTTTTTGAATTTTTGAAGCATTATATTCTTCGTTATTTGCTTCGGTGTTTATATTGAGTTCGGGCATGATAATTATGTAGGACTATACAATAGCTGAGGATTTTTAAAAAAGCTATAAAAAATTTTTATCCCGAATGAAGATTTTTAGGTCTAAGTTAAGCTAATATATTTTAACAATCCGTGGTGATTTCAGGTTGCAAAGCGTATGTTTTGCGTTTAAAAAATTAAAGTTTTTTGATACGTCCAATGTATAGCACAAACGACTTTATTTTAGAAAGGAAACAAAATGAGTTTTTGGAATGATTTAGGTAGCATATTTACACCTAACAGATGGTTCGAACATTCTGGAGAAAAAGGGGCTGAAAAAATCAAGGAGGGTATGGAAAAATTTGGCCTTGAAGCGGTAAAAGTATTAAATTTAGAAGGAAGCACAAGGAATTTTGGTGTTGAAGCAGCAAGGGCGTTAGATTTAAAAGAAGCTTTAAAAAACGCAGGTGTTGAGGCAGCAAAAGCTTTAAATTTGCAAGGTTCAGCGAAAAGTTTTGGAGCAGATGCAGCAACGATTTTAAATTTGAAAAAATCTCTAAAAAATGCTGGGTTAAGTGCTTCTACTAATTTAGAAAGTGGGTTAAGAGATATAGGACTTAGCTCTACTAAAGAATTAACCAGCTTAATAAATAGTTTGACGTTTAAATATGCAGTTGCACAGTCATTACTATACCTTGGGGATTATATATTAAATTATGTAAAATCCGGTTATTTGGCAGATAACTATGTTAGACGTACCGAATTTTTAATCGAAGAAAAGCTTTTTATGGATGCTTTGGAGACAATTGCTAAAGCAATAGAAATAGATCCCAATAATCCATTATATATATTAAAAAAAGCTGACATACTATTTGAGCTCAGAAAATTTGGAGAGTCGGCAATAGAGTATAAACAAGCTTTAGCCTTTGCAAATAATGATAAAATATTGGAAAATAATATACTTCTTAGTTTATCCTCTCTTTATTACAATCAGCAAAGATATGATGAGGCCATTTTGCAGTTAAATAAGATTATAACTATTGCTAATAATGAATTCAGTAGTGATATATATTATTATAATATAGCTAGTTGTTATGAAAAAAAAGAAGATTTCATTCAGGCAGCCAAATTTTTCCAAAAAGCAATAGATATTGATTCAGGAAAGTTTGAATACTTTGCGAGACTTGGTTTTGTAAAGGGGAAAATGGGATTATTTCTTGAAGCGATAAAAGAGTATAATAAAGCTTTAACTTTTAATCCAAGTGATCAAAAAACATTATTATATTTAGGTTTATCTTTTATAGAAGTAAAAAATTATAATGCGGCTATTATTGTTTTAGACAAATTAGTTAAAATTAATTCTATTAGTGAATATTATATTGCACGTGGCATCGCTTATTTATTCATAGGTAACGAAAAATCAGCAGAAACTAATTTTTGGAAAGCCATAGAACTTAATAATGGCTCTCATGTAAGTTATTATTATTTAGGTCAACTTTATACTTCACAAGGAGAAAATGATAGAGCTTTAAAGCAGTATTTAAAAGCCATTGAGTATGCTAAAGAACAGGGTTCTGAAAATGAACCGTATTACATAAAGACAGGAGAAAGTTATTTCGCTCTTGGAATGCATTTAGAGGCTGTTGATATGTTTATCACCGCAATCAACTCTAATATTCATCATCCACTTTATTCGTTATTAAATAATAATTTATTAACGAATCACAAAAACAAGATTTTAGTTTTAAAGAATTCAAATAGTTATGATGAGCAGGTTAATTTAGGTAATTTGTATTTTATACTAGGAAGGTATGATGAGGCTTTAATTAAATATAGAACTGCTCTAAAAATTGATAATTCAAATGCAAATTGTCATGAATATATAGGGGATATAGAACTTCAAATGGCTAATTACAAAAGTGCTGAAAAATATTATCTACAGGCAATAGCCTTAAATAAAACAGATAATTATCATCATAAATTAGCCGACTTATATTTAGAGTATACTTTAGTGGGTGAAAATGCAGAAGCTTATTACGAAAATTCAATAAATAGTTATAAAGAAGCCAATGCAATTAGCCAATCACATTTGCATTATGCTGGACTTGGTGGAGCTTATTATTTATCTGGAAAGTTTGAAGAAGCATTAGAAAATTATAAGTTAGCTTTAAAGTTTTTGGATAAGAAAAGCTCAAAATTTATTGAAAATAGAGAACAGCATTATATTGCCTCTGTGAGCAATATTTATCTTAAACTGGGTCAATTCGACAAAGCATTATCCATTTATAAGCAACTATTGCAAACAAATCCTGCAGAACATTCTTATCATGCAGGGCTAGCTGAAACTTATGCAACCAGTAAATACAATTATCCTGAAGCTATTAAAGAATATATAGAAGCCTTCGATTACTGTATAACACCAGCAATCAAAGATTTTTATAATGAAAAATTAATAGATTTGTATGGAGAATCTGGAGCTTATAAAGAAGCCTATGAGAGGATAATACAAAGAATGGTGGGTAAAAAAAATTATAATAATGATATTAAGAACAGATTTTTAAAAATAATGCCCCAAACGCCCGTTTATAAATATCAATCTGAGTTTTTTGCTGCAATAGCCGCGATATATTATGAATATGGCTTTTATATTGAAGCAGCTCATGCTTATGTTAAAGCGCAAGAAAATAATAAGTCTGAAATTTTTTATTATAATGAAGAAGCACATATTTATGTAAAACTTAAAAATTATAATAAAGCAATAAAATTATACCAACAACTCGAACAAAAATCAGTATGTAATGATAGCTGTTATAATAATATGGGAGATGCTTATTTTCTTTCACGTAATTATTCTAAAGCAATTCAGTATTATAGTAAAGCTATAATTAATAATCCAAATAAAGTATCCTATTATAATAATTTAGGCATCGCTTTTTATAAATCAGGTAATTTTCGTGAATCAATATTAATTTTTGAAAAACTCACAAAATCAGATAGTAATAATGCAGTATATTTCAATAATCTAGGTATCTCTTACTTTCAACGGAAAAATTATCATGCGGCAAAAAAAGCTATTGAACAGGCTGCAAAGATTGACCCAAACCAGCTGCTTTATCAACAACATCTCAATAGAATAAATAGCATTATAAATATAAATAAAGCCGATAAAAACTTTGAAAACACCCAATCTGAACTAATTTTCAACAGTGACAATCAACTGGAACACAATCAATTGATGGAAATATTATTTCACTATGAACCAAATAAACAAACAACTCAGGGTACAAGTGCTTTTGTTGTTGCGGCTGTTACTATCGTTCCTCTTACAATTGGACTTACAATTGGATCTATAGTTTTTACACGTAAACCTAATCAAGCCTATGTAATGATGTCCGTTGCAAGTGGGACCTTGGGCTTTGTTAAAGGATTGAAATCAGGCTTAGTATCAAATGTCATTGTCAATTTACTCTATGAAGGTATTTGGGGGGCTATTATTCTCGGAAGTACTGGGTTAATCTTAGGTGCTATAGGAGGTAACGTATATGTTATTAGGCAACGCGATCAAACTTTTAAAGATGAAGCGTACCTTTACTTTTCCGGAGGGAATCGAAACTATGCAAGATACTACTTTGATAGCAACAAATTTGTGAGTGATTTTGCTTTAAAATATCTGATAGGATTTTCAGTTCTAGGCTATCTTGCTGCTATCATTAGAGGTACTGGTTCCTCAGTCTATGAGATAATTACTTTTATAATGGATACAGTAGGAAGTGCTTTTGTTGGAGCAATGACTGGAAGTATTATTTTGACTTTTGCTGCTCAAGCAAGTCATTGGTCTTATACCCGGCCATTTTTTGAATCAGATCGATGGATGGTTGCTCGTGTGGTCAATGCGGCAAGAATGATTTATCCTATAACAGATAGTAACAATATTGTTCTGGGCCACATATTGTCATTGAGTTACGGTGTAGCCATTTCTTCTTTTTTTAATTATTATTCTTATCCTTATACTAGCATTGGCAAGTGGATTGATGGAGTATTATTATTCTCTTTATCTGATATCGGAATTGGTATAAATAGTTGGTCGAAGGATATATACTCTATAGGTTATAGTTTTAGTGGAACCATTATGGGAACTGTTCCTTGTTTAATTTTTGGGAAAAATATTAATGATTGTGTTTGGTTTGCTGGACTAAATTCGTTGGCTATGAATATTTATCTTAATGAATCGCCTTTATTAAATATAATTATCAAAAATGAATCATTAAAGATTATAACATTAGGCGTTACTGAATCTAATGCTGATATCAAAGAAGTGGATTATGGAAATAATGATTTTAAGCTTTTGGAAACACCCAACCAGTCAAAAGATCTTGAAGCACTCCAAAAATTAATCGGTATTGAGACTGATGAGAAAGTCTTGGATTCGACTAATCAAAAATCTCTCAAGGGCAGTAAAATGTTAGAGGAATCGTCTGTGCAAGCATTA
Organism: Verrucomicrobiota bacterium; assembly: GCA_013289195.1. The sequence goes on along the minus strand of JABDAI010000002.1, from coordinate 56,816 downwards.
GAGATTCAAGATGTAGAGGATTTAGAAAAACAAAATCCGATCAAAAGTAGTTCAGAAATAGAGCAAGTACAAAATGGTCCAAATCCAATAAATTCCGAACCTAAACAGAAAAATTGCGATGATATGTCTATAGCTGAAATGAAAGAACAAAAGGAGCTCCAGGAGATTTTAGAACAAGGAAAGCAACTTCAAGAAAATTTAGAAAAACAAAATCCAATTCATGTTGAAACTGAATCTGAAGCACTGCAAGTGAAGAAAAATTCAATTGATCCGGAATTGGAACCTGAACAGACAAATTACGACTCTGAATTTACGGATGACAGGCAAGAAGAAAAGCCTGATTTTTCTATTCCCGACGTAAACTATGACTTATAAAGACCTTGGGTGTAAAAGCGTATTGTTTGTTTGTCATCTTTAAAATCTTCCGCCGTTAAACATACTTATAAGAACTGATAGACTGTAAGAAAAACAGTGACAAACTAAGAAGTTTCTGGGAAAATGTTTTATTTTAAACAGTGAAAGATCTTTTTAATTTTATGAAATATAAATTATATAACAATGTGATTATTGGCGCTTTCTTACTAATGTTAGGGGCAAAAGGGGCTGAAGTCGTGAGTTTAGATGTTCCTGATTTTTCGGGAATGCAGGTGGTTAATAAAAAAATGGGGATGCGCCTAGGTGGGAACATTACTATCAAGACCAAGGTACATTATCATGAGGGCAAACCAGTTGTGTTCGTAGATAATTACGGTTTTGGGGGTCATGGATGGACATATGCACCTGGAAGTGTTAAGCTAGCGTTTGAGCGTATGTATAAGGGATATGAATTGATCAAAAAGCCAATGATTCCAAAGGAGGAGAAGGTGGTGGTATTAGGAGGTGGGGTCAATAGTTTGATGTTGGCAAATCGACTGGCAGGGGAAGAAGGGTTTTCTGTAACAGTGTATGCTGAAGAATTTTCGCCTAACATATTATCGGATGTTAAGGTAGGGGTATTTATCCCTTTTTTAAGAAGAGAAGAAAAAGATGATAATATACGAGACCGTCTTGAAGAAAGTTCTTATGAGGTATACGCGCGTTGGGCTAATGAAAGGGCAAATAAGAGCGTTAGGCCGATTGATTTATATATAGTCGATGAGTCTGGGAAAGTAAAATTACCTAGAAGTAGTGCAGTGATTCCGATGCCAAGTATTGTTGATATAGATGTGGGGCAGAAGGATCGTGTTTCGGCATTAAAATATAAGAGTTTTGCAATTGATACGGCATCGATGATGAAAGAAATGATGGAGGAAGGAAAGATGTTAGGAGTAAAATTTGTGAAAAGAAAAATAAATACGTTGCAAGAATGTATGGATATGGGAGCAGGGATAATATTTAACTGTATCGGTTTAGAATTAAAGGAAAAGGATAAAAAAGATGATGAGATGTTGGTGAGTCATACAATGAGTATCGAAGGAGAGGGCAGAATGGACTATGCCATTTATGTTAAGCATGAAAACGGGAGCTATACCTATTTATTTCCAGGAAAGGATAATGTGGTAACGGTTACTGGGACTTTTTTTCCAGTTCTTGAGAAAAATATATCTGAAACAGAGAATATGAAGCACTTAGTGACAAGAGCGAGTACAATATTGAAGAAAAAGACTGAGTAGAAACTCGGTATTTTTCTAAAAAAAAAGTGGGTCGGGTGGGGCTCGAACCCACAACCAATGGCTTAAAAGGCCACTGCTCTACCATTGAGCTACCGACCCAAATGATGAGCCCGTAATATAGGGGAAAAATAGAGTAATTGTCAATAATTTAACAGAAGAATTTTTGGGAAAAACTTATTCCGCACCGAGGCTTATAAATCTTTTGCGGCAGCAGGATCGATTAACCAAGTCACTTTAGAGGACCAATTTTTGTGAAGTTGGGCAGGCTTTTCATCTGGATCGAAAGAACCTTGAAGAACTTTTTTAAGAGCAGAGCTTTTGCTACTCCCAGTAACTAACATAATAATTTTATCACAATGGTTGAGACCGGTAGGCGTGATGGTTAAACGTGTTCCTTTTTCAGGAACAATGATTGAAGTAAAATTTTCAGAAGAATGGGTAGAAATTAGAGGGCTCTGTGGAAAAATGGACGCGATATGGCAATCTTCACCCATGCCTAGAAAGCATAAACTGAAGCAGATATTTGGAGGAAAACGATCATTGTAAATTTTAGCTGCATGCTCAGGAGCGTCGGAAACAGACCAAGGGCATTTATTTTTTTCAGGAACGCCCAGAGGTGTTAGCATTAGATGATCTGCATTACCAAAATTACTTTCAGGGCTTTCCAAGGGCACGTAGCGTTCGTCGCTTGTCATCCATAAAGCATGAGTGAGAAGCTGTTTTTTAAGGGCGTTTTGATCGACCACCCATTTGTAGAAAGCTTTGGGAGTTGAGCCTCCAGTGAGCCCGATGGAGAATTGTTGATCGGTATTATGATCGACATTCTTAAAGCTATCCTCAATTTCCTGAACAATTTTTTTAAAAATAGCTGACTGATCAAGGATAAAAAGATTGCCGAATTCAGATTGGATTTGATGCATAGAACTATTAATAAATCCTCCAAGAGTGTTTCGATTGTGCAAGAAGGAGATCAGCGGCAATGGGGCCCCAGGATCCTGCTGAATAGGTTTCGAGACCTTTAGAACCACTATTTTCCCAGAATTCGAGGATAGGCGTATAAAGTTTCCAAGAAGTTTCGGTTTCATCACCGCGAATAAAAAGAGTACTATCGCCGAGGATGGCATCTAGGATGAGCCGTTCATAGGCTTCTGGAGTATTAGAACCAAAAGTAGTGGCATATTGGAAGTGCATTTCCACCGGTTCGATGCGGGTTTCTAAACCAGGGATTTTAGAATTGAAAAGAAGCGTAGTGCCTTCATCAGGTTGAATTTGAATCACGAAAACATTTTGAGAGAGCTCAACTTTATTGGACTCTTTAAAAAGATAGGCGGGGGGGTAGCGAAAGTGGATGGCAATTTCGCTAATTCGCCGAGTCATCCGTTTGCCAGAACGTATGTAGAAAGGGACGCCATTCCAACGCCAATTGTTGATATTTAGCCGCAGCGCGATGTAAGTTTCGGTCGTAGAATGAGGTTTGATATCTTTTTCCTCTAAGTAGCCTTTGACTTTATGGCCATGAATTAAGCCCTGAGTATATTGTGCGCGGACGACGTCATTGCGGTGAAGTTGAAGATTTATCGGTTGAATGGCCTTAAGAAGTTTTACCTTTTCATCGCGAATATCTTCCGGCTTGGTTGAAATAGGGGGTTCCATAGCAACGAGGCTCAAAAGCTGCATTGTATGATTTTGGATCATGTCCCGTAGAGCCCCACTTTGATCATAATAGCCGCTGCGAGCTTCAACGCCGATATCTTCTGCGACGGTGATTTCAACATATTCGACGTATTTAAAATTCCAAATAGGTTCAAAGATAGAATTAGCGAAGCGTTGGACTAAGAGGTTTTGAACGGTTTCTTTTCCAAGATAGTGATCGATTCGGTAAATTTGGTCTTCAGAGAATTCTTTTCGAATGATGCAGTTCAACTCTTTTGCAGAATTGAAGTCATGCCCAAAAGGTTTTTCAATAATAATTTTACTAATGAGTGAAGTGCCCTTATGATGACTTGCAAGGCCGCTGGAACCAAGGTTTTCTAATATAAATTTAAAAAGATCAGGAGGGGTAGAAATGTAGAATAAAATTTGAAGTTCACAATCGATTTTTTTTTCGATATCGAGAATGTGATCTTTAAGAATTTTGAATGCTTTGGGATCGTCATAATTACCTGTTTGGAAATATAAATGATGTTCGATAGGAGCCCAAATTTCTTCATTAAAGGGACGGCGAGAATATTTTGAGATATTTTCTCTCGCTGAAGCAGCGAATTCTTCCGAAGTGAGTTTTGTGCGGCCAAAGCCAATTAAGTAAAAGTTGGAAGGCAGAAGACTATCTTGGGCAAGATTAAAAAGCGCAGGAATAAGTTTTCGTGCTGTGAGATCACCAGAGGCGCCAAAGATGACAATTATTGTGGGAGGAGCTAGACGATTTTTGCTCGTGTCAATCATAAGTTAAACTATGAAAATTCTTAGAAAAAAGTTTTATGTTACTATAATATTGTATAATATTTTCTTGGTTTTTGTAAAGCTTTACTAAAATAATATCAAAACGAAAATATACAGTATCCGATTTATTATATTTTAAATAAGCTTTACACCCCCGTGCAAGACCTTTTTTTCTTTGTGATAGAATAATATTGAGATAATAAGTAAACCTTATGGGAACGCCGTTTTTGTTGGTGTTTTTAAATTATTTATTAAGTTCTTAATTTTTTACCCTAGATTGGTATTCAATAGATTATCCGAACTTATAGGAAGGGGCTTATTTAAAGTTCAAAGCAATTTCTTTGCTTAATTGTGCTAAAGCTTGATCCATTGAGGTGACGATCATGAGGTATTCTTCGCATTCTTGATTTAAAGGGATCTTAATACAGACCTCCTCGCCAGTTATAATTTGATTATCAGCGATGTTGATAATAGAATAGCGCACTTGTAAAAGCGTGTGGCTTAAGAAAAGCTGAGTCTTGAAGTCAAGAATGTGAATATTAAGTTCATATTCGGGTTTGCCCATATTTTTCCATGGTGCTTCTATAATGGTGCAATTAGGCGAAAGGTCAGATAAATTCCTCGCAATGACTCGTGAAATGTTTTTTTCGAGTGATTCCATCCATCGGTGGAATTCTGCTATCTTATATTCATTTTGGCAGTTCTCGTAAATTATTTTTGGACGGTCTAAATATTCTGGTATTAGAATTCGTGCAAGGCCAATTATTTTTTGACATTCATTGGCTTTATTATTCGGGCACGCAGCAGTTGTATTATTTTGAGAGGTTATTATTGGGCTTAATGCATAATGACGTGTAGTATCATCAGTAGGTTTCAAGTTTAAACATCCTGTTAATAAAAATGGAGTAACGAATAAGACAAAGTTGAATATTTTAAATGACATAGAGAATATTAGTCTGACATTTTTCTTCCAGTTAATAAGGCATTAGGATTACGTTCTAAGAAGTCGGCAAGACTCCGAATAGAATGAGATGCCTTTGAAATTTCTTCTAAAGTACTATTGAGTTGTCCGCCATATGGAGCGTCAGGACTTACTAAGTTGTTAACAGAGGTTGCCGCTTGTTTTAATGATTCGAATGCTTTACTAGCGTTCGACAATGTTTGTTTTAAATCTGTAGACAGGGGGTCAATATGTTTATCAATATTACTAGACATATTGCGAAACGATTCCATGGCCGAAATTAATTTATCATTGATTTCTTTAAAATTAAGTTCATCCAATTTACCATCAAGTTTTTGAGCAACTGATTTGATGTGGTCGGTAAGATCTTTAAAATCAATTTCGCTAATTTTTTGAAAAGTATCTTTAATTGCTATCCACATTTTTTCATAGCTGGAAAGGACTGTTGGAATTTCAATATAAGGGGGAGAGTTTCCTAAAAAAACAGCGGGTTCATCAGGAAAATAATTCAATTCGATAAAATATTTGCCGGTAAGAAAGCTTTGAAGGTCCAAGGAACCACGTAGTCCTCTATCAATTTCTTTTAAAAAAAGTTCGCGATTCAAAAGAATAGAGCTAATAGTTTTGATATCCACTGCTTTTTTTCTTGGTACATTGATAATAACCGGAACATCAGTGGAATCATCTTCAAATTGAAGGAAAATATTATCAACCCAGCCTATTTCAACTCCCTTAAATTTCACAGGAGAACCTACATCTAATCCATCAATGGATTGAGGAAAATATAAGATGTACTTATCTATTTTTGTAAATAAGGTCTGTTTTGCAAAAAAATAAACTGCGAAAATTGTGATAGCGATGGCGCCTAACACAAAAGCTCCAATCAGGGTTGGATTGGCTTTTTTACTCATAATTAAAATTATTATAAAGGAGAAATTTGGTTTTAATCAAGATTAATTAATTTATTAATTTTATGGATTCTCTTGGTGAAAAAAAATCTCTAACATTAGGGTCTTGTGACTGTTCTGCTAAGACTTTGGGTGAACCTTCTGCAGAAATGGATTTAGTATTGGCATCAAGGTAAATAATTCTATCAGCTATATTCATAATACTTGTTAAATCGTGTGATACTACAACGACGGTAGTTTTTAAGCTATCGCGAAGAAGCACTATTAAATCATCTAGGCGTTTAGCATTTACTGGATCTAAACCCGATGAAGGTTCATCGAAGAATAAAATCTCTGGATCGAGGGCCATGGCTCGAGCAAGGCCAGCGCGCTTGCGCATGCCGCCACTTAATTGTGCGGGATAAAAGTCTTCAAATCCTCTTAAGCCCACAAGAGAAAGTTTTACAGAAGCGATCTCATTAATTTCATTGGGAGTCAAGTTAGAGTATTGTTCGAGGGGAAGCGCTATATTTTCTAATAATGTCATGGAAGTCCATAAGGCTCCGGCTTGGAAAAGGACACCAAATTTCTTTAAAATCCGCTTTTTTTCATCGGTATTCGGCGAGAGAATGCTTAGGCCATCAAATAAAATATCCCCTTGGATTGGTTTGAGTAATCCAATCATATGTTTGAGTAAAGTAGTTTTTCCACATCCACTTCCACCTACTACAAAAAATATTTCATGACGTTTTACGTCAAAGGAAATATCTTCCATTACAACGAAATTATCATAAGCCATACTTAAGTTTCGTACTTCTATGATGGATCGTGTAGTATTTTTGGTAGATTCCATAGCAATTTATATGTTTAGTGCATCAAACAATACGGCAAAAATAGCATCTGCAACGATCAAAGAAGTGATTCCTGTAACTACGGCTGATGTTACAGCATCTCCGATCGCAGAAGAGCTAAAACCGCATTGCATTCCTCTTAAACAACCAGTCAGGGCAATGAGTATACCAAATGCAAGACTTTTATATAAACCTACTGAAATATGGGTCATCGTGATGGCATCCTTCGTTTCACGCCAATACTCGATAAAGGTTATATCGCTAAAACTGCTGGTAACAATAATTCCTCCTAGAACGCCTATGAAGTCCGCATATAAACATAACATAGGCATCATGAACAAAAGCGCTAAAACACGCGGTGTTACTAAAAAATCAAAAGGGGAGATACCGGTGGTCCTTAAGGCATCAATTTCTTCCCCAATTTTCATGCTTCCGATCGTCGCTGCAAAAGCGGCTCCGGTTCTGCCGCACATAATGATACCAGTCATCATTATTCCCATTTCCCGGACTGTTGCAATGCCCACAAGATCTGCGACATAGATCGTTGCTCCAAATCGGCGCAGTTGCGTAAAGCCAACAAATGCCATAATAAAACCGACCAAAAAACTGATCAGTGTAATTATTGGGAGTGCTTCTGCCCCGGTTTGTTGAATTATTAAAGAAAAGTCCTTCCAACGGGTCTGACCCTTTCCTGTTAAAAGTCTACTAAGACTTAATGTTAGTTCACCCATAAATCTGCAAAGATCTATTGTGCCGTGACCAAAATTCAATATCATTTGTCCAAATTCTCTAAAAAATGAAAAATTTTGGATGGCCTCCTCTTTCTTTTCCACCGGTTGATCTGAAAGAAATAAGAGGCGCTTTATATCTGGACGCAGTTCACTGGTATCACATTCAATATTTTGCTGTGCACATAAATTTCTGCAGTTAATTAAAAATGCGATCAAACTTGTATCCCAACTTACTAATTGATCTATTTTAAATATTATTTTTTTAAATTTACCATCCAGGATAGCTTTTTTTATTGCATCCATCTGGTCAAATCCTCGGGATGTTTTCCATATTCCTTTTAGGGTAACACAAAGGACGTCTTCGCTATATTCGCTCAGATCAATTTGTTTATTCACATGAGGGGGAATAGTCATGTAATTTTTATTATTAAGTGATTAAATTAAAAATTACAATAAACTTTATTGAATTTTTTTCTCATAGAATAGGAGTTGAATGAGAAATTCAATTTACTCTATTTACTTATTGTTCATTCGCTTGAGCTAGGCGAATAATACCTTCAATCGATTTCCAACTGCGTAAAATTTTAATCACTGCAAATTCTTCTAACTGATTAATACTTTTGGCATCATGAGAAGCGAGTTTGACGAAACGGGACCATTCCATTAGGGCTTCTTCAGAAATATTAGATTGTTTAAGTCTCTCGCTGAGGGTGCTGTAGAGCAAAGCGTCACTACCTACTGACGAATTGATTCCTTCATAAGTTTTGTCATTATGGTGTTTGGCAGTAAGGTCTATTTCGAGTATCATATTAAAACTTTGGTTTAAAATTATTTAATAGAGATTAAATCATTTTTTAACCAAAAGTCAATAGTTTTCTATATATCTTGAGAGAAAACCTTTCCCTGGAAGACAATCCTTCCATTTATTAATATCTAGTTCAACAATAGCGATATCGCAGGTGCCCATATTGATGGTGGATCCATCAGTTACGAGGCTTAAGAAATTGGAAATTCCTGGGTTGTGGGCCACAATCATTATTGTATTTTCTTCTGTTTCGAGAGATTGAATGGCCAAAAGAATAGTTTCTGCAGAAGCGTTATAAAGAACATTTTTATATTCTATTTGAGAATCATTTAGATTGAGCTCTTCTGCAAGAAATTTAGCGGTTTGCTCGGCACGAATAGCAGTACTCGATAATATTAGGTCTGGGATTAATTTATCATCAGTCAATAATTTGCCCATTTTAATAGCATCAGCGATTCCTTCGGCATCAAGAGTTCTTAATCTATCCTGGCCGGATTCTTCTGCCCAATTTGCTTGTGCGTGACGGACAATAAATAGTGTTTTCATAAGAGAAGTTGTAAAATTAATGGTTGTTTAATTACTTTTATACAGTCTAGGTTCTAGGAAGTCAATGATATGTAAAAAATAGAAACTTTTCCTTTTTACTATTATTTCCATCACTTACCTTTGCGTTTTTCTTTGTAATTTATCAAGCTCTGTACGAAGGTCTTTTATTTCCTTTGAATAATCTTGTTCTGGTCGAGAAGCAGAGGCTTTTTCTAAAGTCTCGATTATAGTTTCCAGTCTATGCATTCTATTTAGATCTTTTTGAGCTAAAGCATGTTCTACTTTTTCCAGAGATTCTGAAATTATTTTTAAGTTGTTGCTAGCTTTAGAAGGTACTGATTCCTTAGGGCCTTCTTCAGGGGGCCGGAAGAATGTCTTCATGGATTCGTTTTGCATAGGAGGCAATGCAGATTTAGAGGGTGGATATTCCATATGGCTTCCTTCCTCCGTCCAGTATTTATCCATTATTGAAATGAATTCATTATCACGAGGCAACTGCGTTATGGTACGATCGTGGAAAGTTCCCTGTAAAGTTGGTTTACTCTCAGGTTCTGAAGTGGCTTCTGGTTTTCGGCTGGCCTCAGCAGCCCTGATTACATCAGAAAGATTTAGATTCATATGAGTTAATGGGGTTCATTTAATTTAGTTTTCAATGTAATTACTTATTTATATTTAACATTAATTTATAATTTAATCAAATTATCATAAGTATTTTTATGGTATTTTTGATTATTTAAAAATAATATGAATATTTGTGCATAAAAAATTATTTTTCTATCGAGTTTTCGAATTCCTTTTTCCTAAAAAACGATAATTCTACTTCCAATGGAGTTAAACTATAACTTTTGCGTTGATTATTATTTCCTGAAAATTTACTTTTAGCTATTACATGACACATGAAGCTATTTTTTAAAATTTCCTTAATAGTTGTTATTCCTTTTATTAATTTTCCTCTATTCGCTGCGGATGCGTTATCGCTGAAAGTAGCGAATATATCTCAAGATTTAATTGCTCTTTCCAAAGAGCTTGCGCAAATGCGATTAGAAGTTGAAACCTTAATGTACGAAAATAAAAATCTTAAAGGACAAATTGAGCGTTTATCTTTAAATGAAGCGCAAATAAAAAAACAAGCAGCTCAAATTACTGCTTTTAATACCGCTCTGGAAACTTATAAAAAATCAATGTTAACAGAAGTTTCACACGAAATTGACCAATTATCTAAAGAAACGCAAAAAGCTATTGATCAATTGACTAAATCCATCGCTTCTACTTCTAATACTCATTCTAATGAAGCGCCTAAGGATACCATTAAGTTTTCTGACGATTATGCAAAGGAAGGAACTGCTTATACTGTAAAGTCGGGGGATACTCTGTCAGTCATCGCATTAAAACAAGGTTCTACAACACGTGATATTCAAAATGCAAATCGCATTGCTGATCCCCGTGACCTGAAGGCTGGACAAGTTATTTTCATCCCTATTAAAAAACCAGAGTAAAAAAGATTATGCCCAAAAAAAATTCAAGTTTAGGAAGAGGATTAGGCTCTCTTATTGCAAAAGGATCTATAAAATCCTTCGATTCTGCAAAAAAAGCCAATGTGCAAAAAAAGCCGTTAAAAATTGACGTAGCACCTCCTACAGAGGAGGTTGCTTCCTCTCCCTATATAGAAATACCTCTCAAATTAATTGACAGGAGTCCTTATCAACCTCGCATGGAGTTTCGTGAGGAAGATCTTAAAGAACTTTCTGCAAGTATTGCAGCGGAAGGACTATTACAGCCAATTGTAGTCCGCAAGCAAGGTATACGTTACCAACTCATAGCCGGTGAACGTCGCTTACGAGCCTGCCAGATGCTGAATTTTGAAAAAATACCAGTTAGAATCGTTAAAGCAAACGACGCCTCCTCAGCTGTTATTGCGTTAATAGAAAACCTTCAGCGTGAAAATTTAAACCCCATTGATGAATCGATGGGGTATGCTAGCTTAATGCGGGATTTTGATCTCACACAAGAAGAAGTAGCCCAAAGAGTCGGTAAGGCACGCGCCACAGTTGCTAATTCACTGCGTTTAATTCAGCTTGAACAGGAAATTCAAGGCTACTTAAGCAAAGGAATGATTTCAATGGGTCATGCAAAAGTTCTTTTAAGTTTAGAAAATTCCCCCCAACGAATGCTCTTGGCACGACGAATTATCGAAGAAGGCCTCAATGTCCGCCAAGCCGAACAAATAGTTCAGCAGTTGAAACGCAAAAATGGCGTTCATTCCCTATCTACGCCCATTACAAATGTGCAAACGGCTGTTATTAAGGACTTACAAAAACAGTTAAGTGCCCATTTTAATGCAAAAGTCGTGTTGCAACATGGTACAAAAAAAGGTAAACTGGTGATAAATTATCAGGGAAATGAGGATTTGCACAGAGTTTTAGAGAAAATAGGCTTTATGAAGTCAAAAACACAAACTGCTGCATAAAAACCTCAGTTTCGGATCAGAGAAAAGCGAGAAATAAACCCTTTTTGAGCCCAAATTTTGGAGAATTTTTCTTGACGCACCGCGGGTGCTATTTCGAAAATTCTCCAAAATTTGTTTCTCAAATGAGTTTATTTCTTTTATTTCTCATCTTTTTCTGATCCGAAACTGAGGTAAAAAAGATTGTATTTGGATCTTTTAAATCTTGAAAAGTTTCTATTTTTATTAGATTCTTTTGTATTACCTTGGAGTATTGAATATTTTAATTTAAATTGATTTTTATGGCAGGTTTTATTATCGGATTGTTTTCAGTGATATTAGTTTTGATATCGATATTTGTGATGTTAATTATTCTTATGCAACGTCCTAGCGCGAATGCAGGAATGGGATCTTCTCTTGGAGGTGGAATTGCCGAAAGTGCCTTTGGGGGGGAGTCCATGAATGTCCTTACTCGATGGACCATTTATTGCATCGCTGCATTTTTTATTATCGCATTTGGATTGTATTTATTTTACATGAGCCGTATGGATATGAATGTAGGTGAAGCTGGAACTGGACTTCCAGAAATTACCATGACAGAAGCTACTCCTTTGGAGCCTGAGGAACAGGCATCAAGGGCTTTAATTGAAACTCCTGCAGAAAGCACTGGAGTTAAGGAATAAGGAAAATTATTTTTATGAGATACCTCAAATACATATTATTGATATTTTCAATAGGGGTAATGGCTTTTCCAGTATTCGGAGAGCTAAATTCTTATGGACAAAAACGTGTTTTACCCACCATAGATCAGGAAGAAGGAAGACGGCGAATCAATGAATTTAGGAATTTTCGTTATTCTGGCGATATCTGCTTCAATTTTACTTTAATCAATAAGTCATGTCGAGGACATGAAGAGAGATATACTGGAACTCTATGGAGTACATGGAATAATCAAGGACCGGTAACTCGAGTAGAATTAACTCCCGGACAAAGTCCAGGATCTTCATCTCTGCGGTTACTCATACAAAATGGGCCGGCTCCGAAAATCTGGCGTTTGGGAGAGGAGAACAAAATCTATCCTTTGCCAGAGCAAGCTTGGTTTAGTCCTCTTTTTAATAATATTGCCTATACGCCCTTTGAATTTTCTTTAAGTTTTTTATTTTGGCCAGAATTTACCTATCAGGGACCACAGAAAGTGAAGGGCCGAGTCGCCCAAGTATTTATTATGTTGCCTCCTGCTAATTTAGTACAAGCTATTCCAAATTTAGGGGGAATGCATCTTGCGATGGATATGGAATACAATGTATTATTGCAAGCGGATATGCTTAATAAATCAAATGAATCCGTGAAATCGATTCGACTAAATTCCTTCAAAAAAGTGAATGGCGAATATATCATTAAACAATTTGATGTTATAGATAATGTCACTGGAGACAAAACTCGTTTTGAAGTAGACTCTGCTGCATTGGGACTTTCTATAGATCCTAGTTATTTTCTTCCTGAAAATTTAGCTCTACCAAACCCTCAAATTAGTTGTGAATATTTCTCATTTTTACATTAAATATGAATACTCAAAGTTTAGTTTTAAAAAAAGGACGTCAGGCAGCTTTCTCTTTAATCGAGATTCTGGTGGTCTTGGCATTGATTGCTGGTATTATAGGACTTCTTGTAACCAATTTAAATAAAATATTAGGAGGCAGTAAAGAGAAGGTTGCAAAAGCATTCATCGAAAATTTAGAGACCCCTCTGATGGCTTATAGATTGGATATTGGGACTTACCCATCCACCGATGAAGGATTGAAGGCTTTACGGTCTGCACCGGCTGGGAAAGAAAAGCGTTGGAAGGGACCTTACTTAAAGAAATTACCCGAAGATCCTTGGAATAACCCGTATCAGTATCGTTTTCCTGGAACTAAAAATCCTGATAGTTATGATGTATGGTCATTTGGGCCAACAGGAGTAGCCAATGAAAATGAAATTGGGAATTGGGGTGAGGAATGAAGGCATAAATAATTCGAAAAAGGCTTTTACTATTTTAGAAGTCCTGATGGTCATTGCCCTTATTGGGTTGGTCGCAGGACTTTTTGCTGTTAACTTTGATGTATTGTTAAGATCTATAGGAAAGAAGCGGCCCGAAAAGATTTTATATAATGCACTCTGTGAAGCTCGATATCAGACGATTCAGCAGCATGCACCAGTTTATTTAACCTTTGATAAAAATCAAAGCGCTTTTATCATTTTTAAAGAACAGCCAAGCAAGCCAATAGTGCAATTTTCTTTAGAAGCCGGTATTGACATAATTTTTGAATCAGTTCCTCCAAATACTTATGGAGGAGGACAGTTTAAGACGCAACCTGCGAGCGCTCACGAGAAGTTAGAAAAGATAGCTTTTTTTCCTGATGGATCGAGTACTCCTGTAATTATAACGCTCAGTGAGGGAAATTTTTCTCTTAAATTTAAGCCAGATATTTTATCGTGTGGAATTACTTCGGTTTAGATTAATGAATATTTTTTAAATGAAATCGGGTTTTACACTTATTGAAGTAACTGTTGCATTGGCCATTTTTGCGCTGGCGAGCGTCGCTTTGACCCAAAGTTTTATCAGTGGAATGTTTAGTTTGGAGAATTTTAAATATCATGATAGTATGGAAGATTCATTGACGTTTGTTTATTCTCAAGTTCTAGCAAATAAGGAACGCAAAGATATTGAAAAAGGTGGAGATATTAAAACAATTGAAAGTGGAACAGTAAAGTGGAATGCCAAGATTGAGAAGACAACAGTTTTAGAACTTTATAAAGTGACTGTTAATGTAACGTTTGATGATGAAAAGTTTTTAAAAAAGCCACAAAACTTTCAAGAGGAGTTTTATCTTTATAGGCCAGAGTGGGCAGAGCTTGGGGAACGAGATGAATTTTTAAGGACGCGGATAAAGGAAAGGGAATCAAAAGAGAGGGAGTCTGCTATATGAAGAAGATTAAATCTAAAAGAAGTGGATTTACTCTTATTGAAGTGGTCATTGCGATTGCACTCGGAGGACTCATTTTAATCGCTTCTTCTTCGTTGCTTATTTCAATTACTCAACTCTGGGTAAAGTCTGAAAAACTGGATAGTTTTCAAGGACATGTTCATGGAGTAAATACATTTTTAAAAAAGCATTTTAAGGAATCCTATTTCAAAATTAATGAAAAGTTACCATCATTAGGATGGGCAAAGCCTCCGCGGATTACTTTAGGAGTTAATGAAACTTTGCTAAGCTTTTATGTTAGGATACCGAATCCTCTTTTTCCTATAAATAGTCCTTTTCCTATTGTCTGTTATCTAAGGATCGATAAAGACAAAGGACTTTCTATTATTTGGCATTCTTTTGAAAAACCCGAAATGGGAAAGGAACAAGAGGTCTTTGAAACGGAAATTTCTCCTTGGGCAAAGCGTTTCAAGTTGCATTATTACGATCCAGAAAAAAATGCTTGGGAAGTTCTCGATAAACCTAGGGAATCGAAAAAAGCGACGGTATCAAAAGAATCAAAAGCTGAAGGAAAATTGGCTTTGCCAGATTTTCTAGAGATACAATTTGAAAAAGAAGGTGAAGAAGAACTGTCGACTTTTATCCCTCTTTTTCCTGGCTATAAGGGCAAGGAGGTACTGGAATGAAGCCAAAAAATAAGGGTGGAATCTTGATTTATATGTTGGGGATGATTACCTTGCTCAGCATAGTCGTCACAGAATTTTTACTAGAAACTGCTTCAGCTATCCGTTTTCGGAGCCAAATGGGTGGAAGGCAAGACTTGGAGATTGTTGCTTATTCGGCTCTTGAAACTTCACTGGGCGTTTTAGAAGAACTTAAACTATTGGATAAAGGTTTGTTTGCTCCCGTTCAAGGTTGGGGGGATCCCCTGAAGTACATCAAATTTCCAGTTCCTGAAGGATATACTGTGAAGGTTTCTATTCATGATGAAACAGGAAAACTTTCTATATATGAATCAGATCTAACGAATTTCGGAAATTTGTTAGTAGAAATGGGATTTTCTTACGAGATTGTTTTGAACCTTAAAGGTGAATTAAAGAAATATTTAGATAAACTCAATAAAGCAGCATCTTCTACTTCTGCGCGAAATTCGAGCTCCGGTTCAGAGTCTTCTCAAACGAGATCAGAAGCTCGAAATCCTTCTGGAGCTTCAAGTGAATCTTCTGCCTCAACTTCCCCATCTTCGAATGCTAATGCTTCGGGACGAAATAATAATTCTCAAAAAGCAGGTAATGAGAAAAAGACGAGAACTCTATTTAACCTAGAACAGCTCAAAGAAATTCCAAGATTTGAAAGAACTTTTTTTGATGCAAAAGGCAATCCTAATGAACAATTTAAACTTTTGAAACAAAATGTATCCGTATTAAATACGGGTAAAGTAAATATCAATACGGCTCCAGAGTTAGTTAAGAAACTTCTTATTGGCACCTTAAAGCCTAATCTTGCAGGGAAGAAATATTTAACCTCCATGAAGGACTTGGGGATTGGAGGAAATAGGGCTCAGGGGAATGAGACCGAAGAAGCAGGCAATCAAAGAGAAGGTAATGAAACAGGCAACCAAGACCAAGAGCGTCAGGAACGTTTTGGATTTAAAGCAAGTATTTTTGATATTGAAATTGAAGTTTCGCGAGGTCCTATAAAATATCATTTAGGGGTGATTGCAGAAGATAATAAACCAAAAAGCGGTAATGAAAATCGAAATACTTCTGAACAATCCCGAAATGGCGAAAATCCTAGGAATGGCAGAGATACCTCTTCAGGAACTGCTACTACCGAGGGCTCCCGAAATGCTTCTGCTGGAAGAAATACTTCTGGCGCACAAAATGGATCGTCTAGATCGGAATCACAAACAAAAGAGAATTTTTCATTTCTTGCTTTGACAGAAGATGATTCTTTCATTAATTAGTTTTAATATTCAATTTCACATTTAATGATACTTTGAATTTATTTTTCAAACAGTCAGCAGATCAAGAGTCAGTAGAAGCTCCTTCCATAATATTTATACCTGGGGAGTACTTTTTTGTTGAACAGGTTCTCGCCATAGACGAACTTGCGGAAAAAGACTTAGATTCCTTTGCCGAAATTAAGCTTGAAGGCGTCAGTCCTTTTCCACTCGATCAATTGTATTGGGGATATGTTTATAATAAAATTAATCATTCTTTATTTCTTTATGCCATGTATGTAGGTCGTCTAAGTGCAGAAGAGGCAAATAAAATATTGAGTGATGAAGTAAGTTATATATTTCCTTCTTTCCTTGCAGCTTTGGAATATCAGTATAGTGAACCTACAATTAATTTTATTGCTTCAGGGAATTCTCTATCTGCAGTTTTTTGGAATGGCAATGAGCCTTTTCCATTGCAAATAGAAACCATTCCAGTTAAGGAGTCCCTGGATCAATCACGAGAAGAATTGCTTAAAACATTGGATGTTCAAAATTTTGCCATTGAACCTGGCTTTTGGAAACTTGAAAAAGCAGAAATTTTGCCCAATCGTTCCGTGCGATTTGAAAATAGCTATCACAGTGGATCAGAGGAGAGCTCTAAACCCAATCACACATTTGAACTCAATGGAAAAGAAGGTTCAACTTGGGATGCAGATATTAGATCACGTGAAATTACCAGATTAAAATATAAGGAACAAAAAATTACACGCATTATTTGGATTGCAGGCTTATCTGTGCTGGTCGTATTTGGGTTACTTGTTGTGGGTGAAGTTTTTGGTTTAATTGGGAAAATATATCTGAATACAAAAGAGTCACGGTTTTCTGCGCAAGCATCAAAAGTTAAATTGATTGAAGGTCAGGAAAGTTTAGCTCAAAAAATCGAACAGATCAGTAAACGGAATTACACTCCATTTCAAATGTTGGAGTTACTGAATGATAGCCGCCCAAAGAATGTGTATTTTACTTCAATCACATTAGGAAATGAAAATAATGTTATTTTGGATGGAGCTTCTGCTTCAGTGGATGATTTAAATAAGTACACGGATGATTTACATAAGACACAACTTATTGAAAAATTCGAAGTGAGCCAAATTGCTTCTAGGCAAGGCCGAGTTACGTTTAAAATGGATGTTAAATTCAATCCGCCTAAAACTCCTGTTGAAGAACCTATAGTGCCAAAAACAGATAATGATCTGAATGAAGGTAGTGATCTTAAGGATCAAGAAGTCGAAAAAAAAGAAGAACCCCAAGCACCAAAAGCAGCAATAGTTGAGGAACAAAGTACTGAATGATTAAACTTAAGAAATTATACGAACGCATAACATTGCGAGAAAAGATCCTGTTAGTGCTTTTTGCATGGGTGGTAGTTTTTCTATGGCTTGGGTTTTATTGGAGTAGAATGGGGCAAATGTTTGAAGACTTAGATAAAGTCAATTCCGGATTAGCACATCAGAAAGTTTGGCTTAATAATGAAGTATCAATTGGTCAACGTCTAGCCGAAGCTCAGAAAATTTTAGATCCTAAGAAAACTTATGCTAGAAGTCGCTTTATTGGACGTATTGATAATTTAGCTAGAGAAACAGGTGCTTCTTATGATGTTACCAATCCCACAACACAGTCGGGTGAGATTTTCAATGAACATTTTTTGGTAGTGCAATTTAAAGATGCATCTTTAAAAAATTTAATTGATTTTGCCCAAGCCATACATGAGGAGAATCCTTATCTGGGAATCAAACAGGTTAAAATAACTCCCAATAGGCGCGATCCCAATTTGTTAACTGCTCAATTTGATGTTTTTGCTTTGGAATTAAAAAATATTGAAAATGTTGGAATTAAAAAATAAGATTAATTTATTTCATTTATAATAAGTATGAGATTTGCTTTATATAGTATCGTTTTTTTTAAAATTGTGTTCTCTTCGTTGAATCTTCTTGCACAGGAAGTTCAACAAAATGGATTGCCTACAAATTTACCATCAACTAATAAAAGTTTACCTGGAAATAATAACGCACAAAATTCCCAGTTTCCTGCCGATATTAATAAGATTAATGGAAATAAAAATGGTGAAGATGGTAATGAAGATGAAGACAATGAAGATAACGAAATTGACGATGAATTTGATGAAGAGCCAGAAGAAGTTATCAATTCCTTGGTTTTAGTGGACGAAACTCCAAATCAGGTCTTAGACTTATTAGAGCAATTGACTGGAAAAACGATTTTAAGACAGCAAGAGCTGGTTAAGAATGTAAAAATCAATCTTAATTCCAATGGACCGATTACTCAAACAGATGCTATTTTGGCATTGGAAAGTCTTTTGAGTATGAATGGAGTAGCTGTTGTCGATATGGGGGAAACATTTTTAAAAGCGGTCCCTGCGCAAGGTGTTCAAACGCAATCTCCTAAAATACTTACAGACTCTCCATCAAAATCACGGCCGAGTCAGAAAATTTACAGTAAGATTTATAAATTGCAATACCTTTCAACAAAAGAAGCTTTGGCGGCAATTGCTCCCATTGGGACAAAAGGGGCAAGTTCTCAAGTACCTTTAGAGAAATCCAATGCCATTTTTGTCGTTGATACTTTGATGAATTTGCAACGTATAGAAAGTATTTTTGACGTTATGGATAAACCTTTAACCTTACAAGAGGAACTTTTATTTTACGCTGTACAATATGTCAATGCAGCTGATATTAAAGCTCAATTTGAAGCGTTAAAAAAAGGAAATTTAAAAAAATATCTTGATAGTACGACGGTTGAGGCTGATAAAAATTCCAATCAATTAATAGTGTTAACCCATCCCAATAATAAACCCATTATTGATAAAATTATAGAAAGCTTGGACGTCGATATTCAGCCCCTCAATAAAAGTCAGGTTTTTAGATTAAAACATGCCGAATCAAAAGAAGTTTCAGCTATTCTCAAGGCAATTGTCAAAGGGATACCTATGCCAAAGCAAGAAGGAGATTCTCGAGCACAGCTTTTAGAAAAATTAAGAGAAACAGTCGCAAAACCCCCAGGAATGATGCCTCCTGGCGGTGCTCAAGGTGAAAAGGGACAGCAATTCAGTGAATCTCTAACTCTCGAGCCGGATGAGAGAAGTAATTCGGTTGTTGTTTATGGCACTCCCAGAGATTTGCAGTTAGTTGGAGGCTTAATTGAAGAACTCGATGTTCTTCTTGCTCAAGTGCGTATTGAAGTTATCATAGCAGAAGTGGATTTGACAGGTGATCAAGTATCTGGATTACAAAGCTTTGGTTTTGCTCTTAATTTAAAGAATCCGGGCGCAGCAAATAGTGGCATTATTACCGCTGATAATATAGATCCTCCTAGAGTTAATTTTCATGACATATTTACACCAACAACAACTAATTTATCAGCCCAATCTTTTATTGCAGCTACTATCGCTCGAGATGCATTTAATGCTATTTTCCGAGTTGCGGAGCGAAATAGCAATGTACGCATTCTTTCCGCACCAATGATAGTTACGACACATAATCGAAAAGCAATCGTGAAAGTTGTAAGAGACCAACCTTTTATCGGTGAAAGTATTACTGATGTCGATACTAGCTCTAACTTACGTAATTCTACCCAATATTATAATGATATTGGTATTGTTCTTGAAGTTACTCCTCGAATTGGGCCCAATGGTGTAGTTCAAATGGAAATTCATCAAACTGTTAAAAGTATTGCACAGATTTTAGATATTGGAAATGGTACACTAGCTCCTGTAATTGATAATCGAGAAGCGGAATCTTTTGTCAGTGTCCAAGATCAAGAAGTGATTGTATTAGGGGGACTACAGCAGCGTCAATCTACAATTGTAAGATCCAAATTATGGTTATTAGGCTACTTACCGGTCATTGGAGATCTGTGGTTTACACCAACAACCTGTACTGAAATAACTACAGAACTCATTTTATTTATTCGTCCTCACGTGATGAATAATATGGAGGAAGTAGAGCTTGTAACTTGCGATTCTTTAAGTAACAATATTTCTGCCTATGACGATGTGAATACTTACATTAACGAAGGTCATTTTCCTCGCACCCCCTATGAGGAAGAATGTTACGAGTCCAGACCTCCTGTTATAGAACGCAAAAATCCTTGTGATGGAGTGAAATCCGTTCAAGCAGAAAAGAGAGCCTTTTTCCCAATGCCAAATTCACCGTCATATGATCCATACTGTTTTGAATTAAAGTGCCCATAAATAATCTATGCAATTGAAGCGAAAGCAAATTTACTATCATTTACTGGTTCTCTGGGCCGTAGTTAATATAGGATTTGCTTTCGCAGCATCTCTTGAGGAAAATTCTCCATTTATTCCCTATGATTATGTTTCAGGACAAGCCCCTTCTGTTGTCTTGCCAGCACAACAGAATTTTATTGAGCTTCATGGAATATTAGATTTTGGTAAGGTTCCAAAATTTAGTTTATATAATACTAAAACTCAAAAATCCGTTTGGGTTAAGCTTAATGATAAGAAAGCGCCTTATTTCATAGATAGCTATGATCCGGAGAATAAAATGGTTGCCATTACTATCAATGGCGTTCGTCAACAATTGGAAATTAGTGAGCCCGTAGATGAAGGCAAAAGCACTTCTGGACCACGTGGCCCTGGTCTCACGAGGAATTTCCCGACCCATGATACAAAAACTCGATGGGATCGCAATACGGACACTCAATTGGGTGGTGAAGAAGACGATGAGGATGGAGAAGAGGAAGATGATGAAGAAGAGGAAGAAGATGTAGAAGAAATGTCCGATGAAGAGCAGGCCCAAAAACGCCGGGAAATGTCTGAAAGAGTTTACAAAGCTTTTCAACAATACGTGTCCGAAAGGAGAGGCGAATCTTAGAATGTTGTAGAAAAATTATATGCAAAGAAGCCATTTTGATAATTATCTTAACGAAATTCTAAGTACTTTAACGCCTGAGGAACAGGAAACCTTTGCAACTTTGGGTTCTGAAAGTAAAGTTCTCTTTTTGGTAAAAGCATTGAATAAGACAGAAGAGGAAGTCGTCGACCTCATTTCAAAGGCCTCGGGAATCGAACTCATTCATGATTTCAAAGTCAATCCAGATCCCAAAGCAATTATTCCCTTAAGACTAATTCATGAATATCATTGTCTTCCTATAGAAACATCCGATCCTGAAGCTCTGTGTTTCATTATTTCTTGGCCGCCAAGCAAACAACAGGAAAATTGGATTTATATTGCTTGTGGTAAACGTCCTACATGGAAATTGGTGATGCCTGGAATCATTAATAATAAAATTATTGAATTTTTTGGCGTGGGCTTTGATACTTTAGAAAGCAGTGGACTTGAGCAGTTTGAAGATACTATTCAGACTACGGAAGCTGAGGATCAAGATGCTGCTATTATTCGATTTGTTAATGAAATTGTTGTTAAAGCAGTTGAAGATCGTGCAACAGATATTCACTTTGAACCGCAAAAGACTTCTCTTCAAATTCGGTATCGTATTGATGGTGAACTCATTCCAGTTCAATTACCGGTGCAACTGATGCGTTTTCAAGCTGCCATCATTTCGCGTTTGAAAATTATGTCTCGCTTGAATATTTCAGAACGTCGTCGTCCTCAAGATGGACGTATTAAATTTACTGTTGCGGGCAATGAACTCGATATCCGGGTTTCAACTTTTCCAACAGCATTTGGAGAAAGTGTTAGCCTTCGCTTGCTCGGTCAAGGTAGCCAACGTTTGACTTTAGAAGAACTTGGATTACTCCTGGAAGATAAAAAAAGAGTAGAGCCGATAATTCGTAAGCCCCATGGAATTATTCTTGTAACCGGTCCTACAGGATCTGGAAAATCGACCACTCTTAGTGCATTTATTCGTGATATTCGCTCACCTGAGAGGCGTATTTTGACAGTTGAAGATCCTATTGAAAATGAAATTGAAGGAGTCAATCAAACGCAAGTTCAGCCTGAGATTGGGCTTACTTTTGCAAATGCGCTGCGCCATATTTTACGGCAAGATCCTGATGTGATTATGGTCGGTGAAATTCGAGATAAGGAAACAGCCGATATCGCCATTCGCGCTTCCTTAACAGGTCACTTAGTTTTGAGTACTTTGCATACAAATGATGCCGCGGGTGCTTTGACGCGTCTAATTGATATGGAAATTGAGCCTTTCTTGCTTGCTTCTTCTGTAGAGATGATTGTGGCCCAACGTCTAGTCCGACGATTGTGCCCATACTGCGCAAGGCCACAAACTTTTCAGCCAGGAGAGTTGGAAGTTTTCCTTAAGTCCATGCACATAGATCCTTCTGAAGCTCAATATGCGCATCTAGTTAAAGAACCTGTAGGCTGTAAGATGTGTAATGGTCTTGGCTATCGGGGGCGTATTGGTATTTTTGAGATTTTAATTGTGGATGAATCGATTCATCAATTAATTGTGGCAAAAGAATCTGCTCGCGTCATGCGTCTAGATGCAATTAGCCGAGGCATGCGTACTCTCCAGCAATGCGCCTGGGAACAAGTGAAACGTGGAAATACAACGCTCAAGGCAATCTTACGATTTGCTGAGGAAGTGAGTGCTGAAGAAGAATAGATAAGATTATATGGCAAAGTTTTTTTACAAAGGAATTAAAAGTGGAACCCAAGTAGAAGGTATATTGGAAGCATCCAGCCGCCAAATTGCGGCTAAGTCCCTTCTTTCAAAAGGAATTCAAGTGACTGCTATTTCGGAATCAGGGATTCCTTCTGTGAAAGCTTCTTCTGGGAAGAGTAAAATTAAGACTGATCGTAAGCCTTTATTTCAATTTCGCAAAAAACCGTTAACCGAACCTTTTTTATCGAAAGTTTTGCAGCTTCATCAAAGTGGAATGCCATTAGGTGACGCAATTAAAACATTAAAAGATCGTATCCGCGAGCCCGAACAAAGAGAATTGGCACAAAAGATTTGGCAAGATTTAAGTGAAGGCTATACTTTTGCGGTTGCATTAAAACGGTTTCCCGAGATTTTTGATAATTCCATTATTTATGCGATTGAAGCAGGGGAAGCGAGTGGTAACCTAATTCTCATTCTGCAAAATGTTGTTGAACATCTCCATGATCAAGCAGAATTAAAAAAGAAAATTTATACTGGCTTGGCCTATCCGGCATTTATTTCTTGTGTGGCTGTTTTTGTAGTAGGTCTATTTCTTTTTTATCTTCTTCCCAAAATTCAAGGAATGATGCAGTCGATGGGGGGTAAAATGAGTCTTCCAGCGCGTATTCTCATTGGCTCAGCAGATGCTGTTATTTATGTAGGACCCTTCGTCGTCGTATTTTTAATTCTTGCAATTATATTTATCCGCAGATGGAGAAAAACGCCCGAAGGCTTGAAGAAGACGGATGCATGGCTCTTAAAAATTCCTTTTATTAATAACGTCGTTAAAGAAGCGGCTTATAGCCAAACTGCCAATCTTCTTGCGACGCTTCTTGATAGTGGAGTGAATACCACTGAAGCGATGCGTTTGACTGAAAAACTGATTAAAAATAGAATTCTCTTTGAAAGTTTCCAACTCAGTCAAAAACAAATAAATGATGGAGCCGCAATGTCCTTAGCTTTTAGCCAAAACAAATTTTTTCCAGATCTAGCGATAGATATCATTGCCGTAGGAGAAAATACGGGTAATATGGTTCATAGCTTTAAGGAAATCTATATTATTTATAGCAAAGAGCTTGAAAAAAACTTAAGAAATTTGACGACCTTTATTTCGTCTATCGCGCTTCTTTTTGCTTTCCTTCTAGTGACTATCTTAGCTTTAAGTATAGTAACCAGTGTGCTTCAGTTTAGCAGTAGCTTGTCGCGTTGAGATGATAGAAAATATATTTTAATTTCAAAGATAATTTTTTAAATCTCTATAGAAATTTTCATGAGAATCAATTGTGATTAATTCAAGGATCGCATCTTTAGTTTTATAGGCCAAAAGGTATTCTTGTTCATAAAATTTAAATTTGTAAACTCTGATGATCGCCTTTTTTAAATTACCGCACATTGGATCTTGGATATTTTTTTATATATTTTTATCCAAAATTTCCTTGAACACCTTAGGGCATTTTTTATTTTTGCGAGCAAAAAGAGGTGATTGAATTAATTCCATGGGGAATTTTAATTGTCAAACTTATAAGGTATATCTTTACCTTGCTTTAATTGTTCAACCCCCATTGTAATTTCCTTAATGAAAGATAATGGTAGGTCTGGATCTCTTCAGCGCATTTACCTAATTTTATCCAATGTTCGATTTGTTTTGTTATGGAGCGATCCTCAACTTTTGCAAATAATTTTGCTTCTTCCATTAATTCTCCCGAAATTTGTACAGCTATGCTTTTCATTTTCATATTTTAATTTAACTTTTTACAATAATATGCAATAAAAAATTGTACATTTTTCCCTTTATCATGAAAAATCCTGCATCAAAAGCTCTCAATTTACCCTAAAAGTATTGGGCATGCGTGCGTATAGATTACTAGGATCGTTAAAATTACTTAAGCCTTTTAACTTCTGTTTAAAATATTTTACAAATTGAGTAACAATACTGCTTACTTCTTTTGTCTCGGGAGATTCTTGGAAAAATTCTATGATATCGACAGCAAATTCCCTTTTCTTGAGGAGGGGTTTTGTTTCCCAATTATCACCTAGATTTGCAAGTTTTGCCGCATGGTTTGCTGCATCTTTTATTCCTCCATAGAAATCGGCTAATCCAATTTCTTTAGCTTTTAAGCCTGACCAAACTCGTCCTTGGGCCAGGGATTCCACTTTTTCTAGATCCATTTTTCGGCCTTGTGCAACTTTTGCTAGAAAGGTATTATATATTAAATCCGTATTGGCCTGTATTTTGGCCATTTCTTTGGCTGTCTTAGGTTGACCGTATGAATCCATTCCTGCAAAAGGACCTGTAATCACACGATCAAAATGGATCCCTATGTTCTTGGCAATATCTTGTACATTAAAAAGTAAGCCAAATACTCCAATTGATCCGGTAATGCACATTGGGTCTGTATATATCGCATCTGAAAGACAGGATATCCAATAACCTCCGGAAGCTGCCACTGTTCCAAATGAAGCTACGATAGGTTTTTTAGATTGCAGTTTTTGTAATGCTCTTTGTATGCTCTCGGAAGCGTGTACTCCCCCTCCAACGCTGTTTACTCTTAGAACTACCGCTTTGATCGTATCATCTTCACGAATTTCATCAATTTTACGTTCCAACCGTGCTGAACCTACTTCATAAGAATGGCCCTCTCCATCTACGATTTCACCTTCTGCATATAAAATACCTACTTGAGGTTTGGTTTTTAGGCTTTTAGTGAGCAATTTATTTTGTTCTACATTTCTTATGTATTTTTTAAGACTAATTTTATTACTAGATTTCTCTTCGTCGTTTTCAGTTTGTGATTTATGTTCCGCTTTAAATAGGTCAAAAGCTTCATCTTGATATCCCAAATCGTCGATGAGTTTGTAGTCTTTAGCAATGCTAGCTAAAAAAAGACCTTCTTTGTTGCTTAATTCTTTAATAAAATTCTGTTCCAATTGCCGACCTTTAGCCATAATATCCAAAACATTTCCCCATATATCAGTTAATAAGTCTTGTAACTGTTCCTTATCGGGTTCGCTCATGTTATCTCGAACAAAAGGTTCGATTGCGGATTTGTATTTTCCGACCTTTGTTACTTGGACTCCTATGCCGTATTTCTTGAACGCTTCAGCAAAGTACATCATTTCACAGGATAACCCTTTTAGGGAAAGTTGCCCTATAGGATTCATGATCACTTTGTTGGCAACAGATCCTAGGAAATAGTCTTTAACATCCGCATCTACGAAATAGGCTACAACTAATTTACCCGTTTTTTTGAATTCATCAATCGCTTTTCTGACTTCATGCAAAATAGGATAGCCGGAATCTTGTTGGAAATGAGCTACATTACCCTTCAAATAAATTCCAATGATTCTCGAATCTTTTGCGGCCTCTTCTATTGCCTCAATGACTTCCAATAAATATGCTTTTGGAATATATTCGCCTTGTATCCAAGCTTCCAGATTTTCTCGAAATTCCTTTTCTTCGAAAGAATCGGTAATCGTGGTAGCTAAATCGATGACCAATACAGTATCTTTTTCTACGTTCACAGCTGGTCTTTCAATTGCATATACTATCCCTAGAATTAATGCAATAAATACAAAGAAAAGGATGAGACTTGCACTTAAAAGTGCAAAAATGAATTTAATTAAGGATAAAAAAAATGATTTCATTTGATAATGTCCATTTCTACATAATTTTTATTTTTATTGCAAAACAATAACGAAAATGTTACGTCTTAATTTAAGAGTTGATCCATTAAGTATTTACTAATGCTTTAGCTTTATCCCCTGAAATTACCCCTTTTCATGCCTAAACCATTCGATTTAACAACAGATCGTAAAGCCTTGACGATTAATTTGGATACTGAGATCTATGGTACATTTGCGGAAATAGGTGCTGGGCAGGAAGTGGCACGTCATTTTTTTACTGCTGGAGGTGCAGCGGGCACAATTGCGAAAAGCATGTCAGCTTATGATATGCAATTTAGTGATCAAATTTATGGTCGCAGTAAAAGGTATGTTTCCAAAGAACGTTTAATTCAGATGCTGGATCATGAGTATGAATTACTAATTGAACGTCTCACTGAAACACGTGGCAAAGATACGACTTTCTTCGTTTACGCAAATACTGTTGCTGCGCGAAGTTATAGAGGAACTAATGAATGTCATGGCTGGATGGGCGTTAGATTTCAGCTATTGCCCTTAGGTCCTTACAACGACATCATGATGCATGTGCGAATGCTTGATGCTACAAACATCATGCAGCAAGAAGCTCTGGGAATTATTGGTGTAAATCTTCTTTATGGAACTTTTATTTACAATAATGATTATAAAGCCTTTGTGGAGTCTTTGGCTGATAACTTGGGTAATTCACGTATCGAAGTGGATATGTTGACCTTCAATGGGCCTGATTTTAAAGAGTATGATAATCGCGTTATCAGTTTACAACTTGTAGAGCAAGGGCTGACTAATGCAGTGATGTTTAGTCCCGATGGATTGATTTTACAACCTTCAGAAGCTTTACATAAAAGAGTCATATTAGTAGAGAGGGGTTCATTTAGACCTCTGACCTATATTAATACGGATATGCTAACCTGCGCTGAATCTCAATTAATTCAAGAACCAGAAGTTTTTGGAGAAAAAATAGTGATTCTTATGGAAATTACTATGAAAAATTTATTGGCTTATGGATTTGACTTAGCCGATTTTCTTGCCCGAGTGGATATTGTATCTGCTTTAGGTTACAATGTCCTAATTTCGAATTATCCTGAGTATTATAAATTGAGTGCTTATTTTAGACGCTACACGCAAAAGATGATTGGGATAGCCTTAGGAATTAATCACCTAATGGCTATTTTCGATGATCAGTATTACCTTTCCCTTGATGGAGGAATTTTAGAAGCCTGTGGACGTTTATTTAAAGATAATGTAAAGATGTATGTATATCCCATGCATGCAAAGGCATTTAAACATTATAAAGATCTTTTAGAATCACAAAATGGAACAAAGCTTATTGAAGATTCTGATGATGATACTACTAAAGGAGTTTTAATCACTGCAGATAATGTTAGGCTAAAACCGCACATTCGGCACCTTTATGAATATTTAAAGGAAAATGGTTATATTGAAGCTATCAAAGGATTCAATCCAGCGCACTTAGATATTTTTTCGCGGGATGTATTAAAAATGATCAGGGAAGATCAACCCGGTTGGGAAGAGACTGTTCCTAAAAAGGTTGCAGATATCATTAAAGAAAAGAAGCTCTTTTTAAAAAATGGTGACAATCATAAGGCCTAAAACCAGCCGTAATTAATGCGCACTCACATGAGTAGGATTTTGTTTAATTAAATTATATGCGTTTATTAATAAACTATTTTTAAATTTATTATTGATTTTTGAAACTTCTATAAGAATTTCTATTTGTTCGATCGATTTTTTCTCATTTGATACAGAATTAATTTTTTCCTTATAAAATGACCATGGCAGATCTTCAATCATATCGGCAATTTTAGAAGAAGTTATTTTATCATTTTGTTTTCTGGCAAGATCCAATAAACTATAAAGCATTGAGCTTGAAAAGATTATAAGAATCGGTATGGAATGTAATAGTGACTGTAATTTTTCAAGTTCTTTATCATTCAATTCGTTTAAATTTCTATCTATGAGGTTTGTTATAAAAATATGCGTGGAATTAATAGCAAAAAATACACTATGACATGCTTCTAATTGCATCTTACAAAAAGTTTTCCAATCATCAATATGATTACTGTGGCATGACATTATGCATTTTTTTATGAAATTGTTCTTATTTTCAGTAAACCTATCTGAAAGCGATTTTCCAAGGATTTGTTCACTACAAACATTTCCCATATTATAAATAGTTGCACAAGTCATTCTTGCAGAAGCAATTGATTTCCAGTCTTTTTTTTCTATAAAAGAAATTAAGATCTTCTGGTCAAGATCTGCATCACCTATTAATGAGCGTCCAAAAAGTGTGTTCTGTGTTCCATTCATTGTTTTAAAAAGCTAATCTTATGATTTTATAAATTAACGAAATATCAATTTTTTAAATTATGATTAAAAATACTACTATCTGTCTTTTCAAGGAAAATGCAATTGTATTTTAAAATAGGATTAGGGACTATCTAACATTTTTACTTGTTTTGATTGTAAAGGAAACATTAATGTGACGCGGGTCCCTTCGCCAGGAATACTCTTGATAGCTACTTGTCCAGCATGATTCCTCATGATTCGTTGGATAATGAGCATTCCTAATCCTGAACCGGAATTTTTTGTGGAATAGTAGGGATTAAAAATTTTAGAGAAGTGCTTTTCGTCTATGCCAATTCCATTATCATCAAAATGTATATTTAAGTAGTCATCATCAACTTCGGTGCTGATTTTTAAAAGCCCATTTTTACCCATTGCATGAATTGCGTTTTTAATGATATTAAAAAAGACTTGTTTAACTTGGTTTCTATCTACTCGGACTACAGGTAAAGAGCGAGGGAGTACAATTTCGACGCGAATGCCAAAATTTTCCATTTCGTGTCTTTGAAAACCAAGAATTTCATTAAGCAGTTCGAGTAAATTCACTTCAATAAGTTCTGGCTGGGTGGGCCTAATGGCACGAAGGAAATTTTGAATAATACCATCAAGCCGGCGCACTTCATTAACACAGGTTGCAATAGAATCCTTGACATGATGGATTTCAGGCGAGGTATCTACTTTAGTCGAGGTATCTACTTTGGTAAGTAACCGTTGAATGAGTTGAAGATGAATGTTGATAGAATTCAAAGGATTACCAAGCTCATGTGCTACTCCTGCAGCCAGCATAAAAAGAGAGGAAAGTTTTTCAGCTTCAATCATTTCTTCAGTTAAAAATTTCTCCTCTGTAATATCGCGAAGTATGATAACGAAAAGAGGTTTCTGATCATTCTGGTTTAAAGGAACCATATAAAGACGAACAAAACGATTTTCGGGATAAGTCATATGGATTTCTCGTGAAATAACAGACATATCTCTTGCTAAATGTGCAAAATCAATCGACCGAGCCAAATCGGGGACTAATTTCCATAAAATAGCAGTCCCCAAGTCCTTATCCGTCAAAT
This sequence comes from Verrucomicrobiota bacterium, assembly GCA_013289195.1. The sequence continues at coordinate 26,845 of JABDAI010000002.1, read as the reverse complement.
TGATCATTTGATTGGCAATATTGTTGGAATATTCAATGATTCCTTTAGAGTCAATAATGAGAATCCCTTCTTGAATGATGTTGAATACTGCTTCTAATAAACGCCTTTCATGAGCAAGCCGCTGGGCGAGAATGGTCAAATTCGTGGGATCCAAATCTTCAATCTTCCCTAGTATTCTTTCTAAGTGGTCATTTTTCATAGTAAGTTTTTACACCAAGTAGTATAAGCGATTTTTTGAATAAGAGAAAAGCGGAAAATAAATCTCTTTCGAGCCCGAATTTTTTGAAAACTTTCCATAGTCAAAATCCTTTGCTAGCGCTAAACCGCCGTAAAAGAAATACTTTGATTTGATCTAAAAAAGCCATAAAAACAAAGACACTCAATATTAATAAAAGAATACTGTCCATACTAAGAGGTTCCATCAATATTCCGAAATGAGCTAAAATGCTAACAATAATAATATCGCCGCATGTACTTATTAGCAGAAGCTTACCAGGCGCCATTTTCCAAAAATAGTTACCTGTTCGTACCAAGTAAACTGTTGCCAGCCCACTAAACACAAACATGAGGAATATTAAAGTTTGTATAGAAGGTAATGAAAGTTTGAAATAATCCCTTGCAATAAAAAATACTCCGAAAGAAAAACCAAGCCAGCATATAGCTAATACAAAGGAAGTGATAGACAAAAATTGAATTTTAAAGCGACATGGTTTATTTGAAATCCGTACATTATCGCTTGCCAATGACATTGTAACAAAATCATTGGCAAAAATTAACAGCATTACTAGATGAGGAGTCGTCATAAACACATTTTCGAATAATAGACCAAGACTTAGAAATAATGCGATATGAATTGTTTTGACTACCTTATTAAGCGTATAAGTGAGCATTCGTCTATAAACTGCCCTTCCAGTTCTAATTGCTTCAATTAAATTTCCAAGTCCAGGCTTTGTTAAAATCATACTTGCAGCAGCTTTGGCTACATCAGTTGCAGTAAAGATAGCTACGCCCATATCCGCCTGCCTAAGGGCAGGCGCATCATTGACACCATCTCCTGTCATTCCAACAGTGTAACCTTCTTTTTGTAAGGCTTGTATTAAATGATACTTATCCTCTGGAAACATCTCAGCAAATATGTTGCAGTCCTCAATGTTTTTTGACAATATGGCATCTTTATAGCATACACATGAGGATTCCATTCCAACCTCCTGAGCAATCCTTTGGGCAGTAGCTGAAGCATCACCAGTAACCATTTTGATAGCTATTCCGAGCTCTTTTAAATCACCTATCGTTCTTTGCGAAGTTTTACGAATAGGGTCTGAAAAAGCTAAGAAACCTGCCAGTGCCAATTGATCGTTTTCACCACCCCATGCAACGCTTAATACTTTATAACCTTTAGTTTCGAGTTCTTTGGCAGTATTAATCAAAACATCTTTTTGATTTACATTTACCAGAGAAGCAATCACTAGAGGGGCTCCTTTAACAATATGAATAATTCTTCCATCGTCTTTGATCAGAGCTTCTGAGCGTTTAGTCATCGAATCGAAGGGGATAAATTTTAAACGATTTTTAACATCAAGAACTCCAAGTTTAGCAGAGGATGCTAAAATAGCCATATCAATGGGATCTTGACTGGATTCATTACATGTAAAGGCAGCAAACCTTATCAATGCAGATTTTGTGGTTGGCAATAAAGGTTCAATTTCAGTTAATGACAAATGGTTTTGTGTCAAAGTGCCCGTTTTATCACAGCAAATAACTTCCATCCCTGCAGATTCTTCTATTGCTGTAAGATCGGTAACCAAAATTCCTTTTTCGGCTAATTTTAAAGAAGCCAGCGCACTCATTAAAGTAAATGTAGTCGGCAAAGCAATTGGAACGGAAGCTATTAACAATATCAGAGAAAATGGGAGGATCTCAGATAAAGGCATTCCGGTAATCGATGCATAAATTAAAATTACCGACACTAATAAAATATCTATTAGAACCAAATATTCAACAACTTGAAGGACAATCTTTGCGAAGTGACTTTCTGATTTTTCAGATCCTACCAATGCCGCTGTTTTCCCAAAGAAACTACGTTTACCAGTTGCAATCACTAAACCTGTTGCTTCTCCTCGGATAACGATGGAACCTGAAAAAGCATTATTATTCGTCGTCAATTCTACTGGTAATGATTCCCCTGTTAATGCAGAACGATCGATAAGAATTGTTCCTTCTAATAACTTTATATCTGCAGGAATGAAATCACCCATTCGAACACGAATTAAGTCCCCGGGAACTATTTCCTTTGCATCGATCAAGGTCCAAATTCCATCGCGAAAAATGCGCGTTTTTATTTGTAATTTTTTTTTCAACAGTGATAATGCTGATCGTGCTCGGCTTTCCTGAATAAATCCAATCCCAGCATTAAAAATTAATAGACAGATTGTAATGCTGGCCTCAGTTCTCTTACCTAAACTAAGCTGTAAAATGAAAATAATTTCTAGCATCCAGGGAATTGCACCCCAAAATTTACTTAAAAATTCAAAGAACGGATGTCTTTTAGTTTCTTCTATCGCATTAAGGCCATATTGGGATAATTTTTCTTCGGCTTCTTTTTGAGTAAGGCCTAGGGGTGATATTGCAGTCATATTAACTTTAATATATTATTCGCTATAAAAAAAACAAAACAAAAGTTGAAACATTATCTATAAACCTCAGTTCGGTATAAGAAAAAGATGAAAAATAAACCCATTTTCCCATCGAAAAAAACTTCAATTACTTTTTAGTGTAATTTTAAATTATTTGAATCTAGACATCCAAGGAAAAAAAATAATAATTTCATCCATGCCATTAATTATAGATAGTCACGTTCATCATTATCCGGAAGAAATACTTTCCGATATCACTTTTTGGGCTGACTGTCATAAGGAAAGTTATTGGAAAAAATTAGTACTGGGTGAGGAAAATAGCAAATCGATTCAAGGATGGGCTACGACAGATAAACTTTTAAAGGATATGGATGATGCAGGCGTTGATAAAGTTATTCTTCAAGGTTGGTATTGGGAGCATCAAAGTACTTGTCGTTTGCAAAATGAATTTTATATGCGTTGTTTCAAAGAGCATCCAGATCGATTTATACCTTTTGTTTCCGTTCAAGCCCGGGATGGAGAAAGGGCGTTAGAGGATTTGAAGGCTGCCTATCAATGGGGTGCATGTGGGGTAGGGGAGGTTTTCCCGGAAGCACAAGGTTTTGCGATGGATAACCCTATTTGGCTTAAAATTGTCGAATGGGCAATTGAGCATAATCTTCCAATTACTATGCATGTCACTGAGCCAGTAGGTCATGATTACTTGGGGAAAATCGAATCACCTTTATCAGAATATCTATTTCTGGCAAAGCGTTACCCGGAGTTGAAGTTAATTCTCGCGCATTGGGGAGGACTATTGCCTTTCTATGAACTCAATCCGGTTGTAAAAAAAACTTTCAAAAATGTTTATTATGATACTGCTGCTAGCTCTTTGCTCTATGATGATAAAATATATCGTTTAGTGATTGAGGCTGTGGGATGTCATAAAATATTTTTTGGATCGGACTATCCTTTAAGGGTTTTCCCAAGGAAACAATTGGAACCGAATTTCATTGATGGAATTGATGCACTAAAAAAAGCTCGATTGACGGAAGAAGAATATAAGCAAATATTGGGTTTAAATATTGCCAGTTTTTTAGGAGATAATCTTGCTTCAACAGAAGCGATTTGATGTAGTATAAAATATAAAGTAAAAAATTTGATCGATGGACGAGGGTAAATTTAATCATTTGGCAACGGATCTTATCCATATGGGGGTATTTAAGGATGAGCAATACCATTCCGTTTCGACGCCTATTTACCAGACGGCTACTTTTTTTTCCGAAGATTTAGAGAATCTTTCGAAATATCGATACTCCCGTTATAGCAATCCTACCCGCAAGGCACTTGAGGAAAATTTATGTGCTATTGAAGGGGGCATAGAAGCTTTTGCTACGGTGAGTGGAAATGCTAGTATTCATTTAGTTCTCTCTTTATTAAAAGCGGGTGATCATATCATTTGTGGTAAAGAAGTTCATGGGGGCACTTTTCTTTTAATTAAAGAGTATATGGGAAAGTTTGGTATAGAATCGGCATTTGTAGATTTATTAGATTTCGATTCTGTTAAGAAAGCTGTTAAGGCTAATACTCGGATGATTTGGATTGAAACGCCTACGAATGCGTTACTTAAAATTGTTGATATTGCGGCAATTGTCGAAATTGCTCATTATGCTGAATCGATTTGTGTGGTTGATAATACTTTAATGACTCCTTTTTGGCAGCGTCCTTTAGATCTGGGTGCTGATATTGTTGTTTATTCTTCTACAAAATATCTTAATGGTCACAGTGACGTTATTTCTGGAGCGGTTATTGTTAAATCGGAATTTCTCGCGAAGGAGCTTCAATATTGGGTTTCGCTTTTAGGACTTGGGGAATCTCCGATGGATGCTTGGCTTGTGCTTCGAGGGTTAAAAACATTACCTCAGCGCTTAAAAGTTCATGAATATAATGCAGGACAAATTGTTCAAATGTTAAAAACACATCCCTTGGTTAAGAATATTTACTATCCAGGGCTTGAGAATGCACAGGGTCATGAAACAGCGAAGTTGCAGCAAAAGAGTTTTGGGGGGATGATTTCTTTTGAAGTCGATTTGGAGGCTCTCGATTTAAATCTCTTTATTAAGTCTTTGAAATATTTTCAATTCAGTCACAGTTCAGGAGGCATTGTTTCAAATATTTCTCATCCATGGTCAACTTCGCATAAGTGTGTGGCAGAGGCTTTACGAAAAGAATCGGGGATTACAGAAGGTCTTTTAAGACTTTCGCCAGGTTTAGAATATTATGAAGATTTAATAAAAGACTTGCAAGATGCCTTCAAACTTGGTGCAAAGAATAGAGTACTTGTTTAAAAATATGAATCTTATCGAAGGTGCTGGAATTTTTATTTATCCATTAGGGCTTTGCTCTTTTGTTGCTATTTATATGATATTGGATCGATTGATTGCTTTACGAACCCCTTTTATCATTCCTAAAGTCTTGAAAGAACGTCTAATAGTTGGCAAATTTGATCACTTAGATTGCAGTTCAAATTCTGTAGCGGGACGTATCTTAATTTTTTTCAAAGAAAATAATCCGGATGCGGACGCGCTAAAAGCCTATGCGCGTTATGAAATTGCGCATCTTTCCCGGGGATTATTTCTTTTAGATGTGATAATTGCTGGAGCCCCTTTGCTTGGACTGCTCGGAACAGTCGTAGGGCTTACTCAAGTTTTTTCTCATATCTCAATAGATACAGGAATGCCCGATCCAAGTTCTTTTGTTCAAGGCATTGCTTTAGCGCTTACTACTACTGTTATAGGTCTTATTATTGCAATTCCTGCTTTAATAGGAAATAGTTATATTGGACGTAGGATTGAGATGTTTGCAGCACAGCTCGAAGTTTTGCTCGAACGTCTTCTTGATCTTAATTCAAAATGAGCCTGCTAATCCCCAAAACGCGTTCCAAACCCTCCATCAACATTGTTCCGCTGATCGACGTACTGATTGTTTTGATTTTCTTTATATTAATGACGATGCAGTTTCGTAATGTTAACCTATTAAATATCACTCCTCCAAAAATGGACGCTGCAGATGCCGGAACTATCCAAGATACAATTTCTATAGCGATCGATTCAGAAGGTATTTTCTTCTATAACAATCAAGTAGTTGCGAGAGAAGAAATGGAAAAGTTTTTGCTCAATGCTGCTGAGGAAAATAATCAGCAATCGGTTCTCGTGCTTGCTGATGAAGAAACAGCTATCAAACATATGACAGCCGTTATGGATGCTTCACGAAAAGCCGGTTTAGAAAAAGTTCGTTTGCAAATGCGATAAGTTCTTGAAAATTGCAGATCGCATCAATGAGGCAATGGTTTAAGATATTAAACGATTATAATTTTCAAGAACACTCGTAAAAGGGATTTTTTTGCAGGAACACTTAGCATAATTCTTATAAATATTGAATATTTTCGTATAATTTATTATAGCATTAAATAATATCTATTCAAATTAATTACATCGAAATATTTATAATTTATTAATTATTTGATCGCTAAAGATTTTACAAGTGAATCGAATGTGGTCTATTTTTTTAGAGAATTAGCCTTTTGGCATAATTGCATTGCTATTGGAGTGAAGAAGTAATAGGTAATAAATTATATCCACTTGATTTGGGGAAAAAGATGTATAGAGTGAAAAGTATATGTCAAATGAAGTGCATAAAAATCACGAAGAATCTTGGGTACCTGGATTGGCAAAGTTTATTGCTCAGCGTGCGGATATTGAAGCACTGATGATAGATCCGGAAAAGAAGATTATATCATTTGCATCATTAGGGGAGATAAATGAAGATGAGTTAAAAAAGTGTTTGCATGAGACTATTCTAGCGATAGAAGAAAAGATTGCAAGAGAAGGAAAGGTCGAAGAAGGGTTACCGATGGGCCTACAAATGAAGAAATTAGGGGTAAAAATTTTATTGGAAAAGGAGACTTGTATAACAGCGCCAATATTTTGGAAATGGAGGGACATGCCGTGGCCGGAGGTGGAGGAGGTAGAAAGATTAGCTAAGACGCATGAAGAGGATTGGCGTCTATTAGCACTATATGCGGGAATATGTGGAATAAGTGGTTTGGCGGGGTATGTGATGAGCTTAGTGGGAATTGGGCCAAATTGGTTACCTTATGTATTATACTTAGTGGCAATTGTAGCGGGAGGATGGGATGCAGCTAAGGCCATGGTTCATAAAATACCCAAGGGAGAACTGGATATCAATTTTTTGATGATAGCTGTGGCGGTTGGCGCAGTGGCAATAGGAGCTTGGAGAGAAGGGGCACTGTTGCTCTTTTTGTTTTCGCTCTCAGGAGCATTGGAGCATTTTGCATTGTACCGAACGCGCCGTGCGATAGATAGTCTTTTCCAGATGGCACCAGAAGTGGCCTTGACTCTCGATGAGAAGGGGAATGAACAGGAGATGCCAATTGATAAGGTGAAAAAAGGGATGCGAATTTTAGTGAAACCTGGAGAGTTATTTCCAATAGATGCTGAGATAGTGAAGGGGACAACAGCGGTAGACGAGTCAACATTGACAGGGGAATCATATCCAATAAATAAAGGAATAGGTGGCATCGTCTCTAGTGGAACAATGAATTTATGGGGGGCAGTGGAATGCATTGTAATGAGGCCAGCGAGGGAGAGTTCATTACAAAAAATAATTAATTTAATTCAAGAGGCACAGCATTTGAAAGCACCAAGCCAGAGATTTACGGATAGATTTGGGACGCCCTATACTTATGGGGTATTAAGTTTGGTGACAGTGATGTTTTTTGTATGGTGGTTGGGTTTTGGGGTAAGTCCATTTGTTAATGTGGAGGGAAGCTATTCGGCATTTTATAGAGCAATGGCATTGCTCGTAGTAGCGAGCCCATGTGCATTGGTACTTTCGATACCTTCTGCAATATTAGCGGCGATAGCCTGGGGAGCGATGCATGGGATATTATTTAGGGGAGGAGCGGCGATAGAGAAGTTAAGTGAAATTGATTTAGTGGCACTTGATAAGACGGGGACATTGACGACTGGAGATTTGATGGTAGAAAAGGTAGAAAGTTTTCCTAGTGGGAGAGAGAAGGAGATTTTGGAAATGGCATATTCCTTAGAAAGGAAGTCGACGCATCCCATAGCAGAAGCGATTGTAGCCTATGGCAGAGCACACGGTATAGAGGAGAAGGAAGTGGAAAATTTTAAATCAATTACCGGATCAGGAGTGCAAGGAGATTTTGAGCAAGGTATCTGTGTATTAGGAAGACGAAGCCTACTAGAATTGGGACCTTTGGCAGAGTGGGCAAGGGACTTGCCTGTAGCACCAGAAGAATATGCGGAGGTATGGGTGATTTATAAGGATTTGATAGGAAGAATTTTACTCAAGGATAGTATTAGAAATGAATCGAAGCCAGTACTAGAGAAATTAAAAAATCTAGGAATAAAAACAGTGATGCTCACTGGTGATAGGCGGGAAGCAGCTGAAGCCGTAGGACGGGAGATTGGAATATCAGAAGTACGATTTGGACTTTCACCTAAAGATAAGGTCGATATCATCGACCATTATACCAAGGAAGGAAAAAAAGTAGCAATGGTAGGAGATGGAATCAACGATGCTCCTTGCCTTGCAGCTTCATATGTCCCAGTGGCAATGGGGACTAGGGGAAGTGATGCGGCATTAGAACAAAGTGAAGTAGTTCTAATGAATGATAGGATTGATTATTTTTATAACGCCTATAGCTTGAGTTTGAGAGCAAAAAGAATAATTAAAATTAATTTAGCTATATCGTTATTATCGATATCCGTGATGGTAATAGTGGGAATGTTTGGATTAGTGCCTTTAACATTGGGCGTAATTACACATGAAGGCTCTACAGTATTTGTCTGTTTGAATAGCTTGAGGTTGCTTTATTTGAAGAGTAAGTAGTTGGAGAAAGCACTCACAATACACGCTCCTGGAATGAATTGTAACACAGAGGCTTCGTTAGTTTTTAATAATAGAGTTCTTGCATAACCCTAATTACGGAATAATATAGCAGAAAATAAATGATTAAATGATCATAAAAGAAAAATGCTTGATCTCGGTACCCACTATCTGTACAATTTCAATACTATGATTCACAGATTTGTAATTCTCTTAATTTCTAGTTTTATATCATTTCCGCTCCAAGCAGCTCTAAACTTACCTGAATTATTGTATCCTCTAATAGAACAGGAGCTAGCCCAAGCTAAATTAGAATTAGATAAAAATACAATTTCTTCACAGGAAGAAATTGCAAGCCTAAAAAATGGCCTTGATACAATATGGTTAACTATTCAGAAAGAGGGCGTTTCTAAAAATAGTGGTGTCGATAAGAATTTAAGAGGAGTTTATATTACTATGCAAGGAATTATTGAATCAGCAATAACCAGAGCTCTCCAGAGGCATATGCTCGAAAATGCCATTGTCCATATTGTTACCCCACGTATGCCAACACCGCTAATGATAAAGGGAGGCAGTGCTCTCCATGAAATAGATTTAAACGATCCTCAATCTTTTGCCAAATACAGAAACCCAATTCTGGTAAATTTCTTGAAGGCTGGGGGTGTCATTAATGCTTTCTATTCTCATGACGCCCAATACACCTGTTCCGAGCAAACTGCGGAGCTTGAGAATTATGCGCTTTATTGCAATGAATACAGCAATCTGTTTGATCAACCCTGCATTAAAATTGATCACTCAAAATTTCCCGTTGAGATGACAGGTGCCATTTATGTTGTTGACGGCTTACCTATTACGATTGAGTCAAGACAAGTTACGCAGATCGATAATGTGAATCAACAATTTTGGGCAATTAAATTCGGGGAATATGCCCAGTTGCGCAAAAACAAAATTGATAGTTTTTTGGAAATTTTTTTAAGATCAGGCACATAAACAAAGTAAAAGGCGTTGCCTTCGAGCCATTTCTATTTAATCCAAAGGGAACATCACCAATGTAAATGTCAAGTACTGATGGCACCCTTTTAATTTTGTAAAATAGAAGAAATATTATACCATTTTAATTAGGGAAATGGTATAACTCAGGTTTATCGAGGACGAAAAAGTGCAATTCTTTTTCGGTTGTTTCCTCTAAATGGAACTGCTTTCTCTACCAAATTTTAAAGGAGATTTAAAAAATTAGTAATTATTTTTTCTCTTCTTTCTCGGATTCTTTGGGGAACCAATAACGACAGAATCCATATATACCCAATCCTGCAACAACGCCTTTTGCAGCATACTCTAAAGTAAACCAGCTCTTGTCTTCATTAAGTTTGAAAACAATCATTTTGGAGTTCAGCGGTTCTGGTAATTGGAGAGTTACAGCTGACGATACTTCTCGTATAACCAGTGTTGTCAGGCTAGTTAAAGCATCTAAGTTTTGTGAAATAGATGCTAATAGTGTATTAAATAAAAGGATATTATTAGCATCTATAAACAATTCAGAGAAATCTAATATTTTGAGGTTTGCTAAAAAATGCTTATAATTTTGAACTAAAAGTAATTGAAGTTTATTTAATTCATCAATATTTTCGATTTTCAAAATAATTTTTAGTCGATTTTTTAAATCAAGAATCTCTTCCATTTGAAGTAAATTATCAAAGATAGAAGAAGTAATAATTTGTAATTCAATATCGGTTGTTTGGGCAAAGTCGCACTTTGCCTTTACAGTTTTTTGAATATCGGGATATAATTGATTGTAGAGAACGGAAACAGTCACTTTCTCGAATAAAGGATTACAATATGCATTTTTAGTAGAAACAAAAATATTCATTTCCTTTGAAATCCGGCGGAAATTGAGGAGAGTTTGGAGATCGCCGTTAATTAAAACATCTAAAAGAAACTCGGGGTAACAAAAACAGAGCCGCTCAACAAGAGGTTTTTGGGGATCATTACGATATGAAAAATATTTAACATGTCTTTTTTCAACAGATATATGGTGGTTTAAAGCAAAAATTGAGCTTTTCGCTGGGGAAAACGTTTTTTTATAGGATGAAAGTGCTAGATACATATTGATTAAGATTCTTATTTGAATAGTAAGTTTTGCAAGAATAATTCTTGATTTCAATAACAATTATTGATACCACCCCAATCGATTATGTTCATGGCCTCTTGAGTATGCACGCGTATAAGAATTCTGAGCCAGAGCCAAAAAGTATCAATTTGAATGTCATTTTTAGATACAAAATCGCAAAAGCAACATACTTGCAAATTTAGGATTGACAAATAAGTATCTTGTAATAAATTATAGTAGTTGAATTAAGGAAAGAGGAACCTTATTTTGGTGATATTCTATCCAATTGATGAGATAAACCTCACTTAGAATTAGAATTTTAACAAATGAAAATAAATAAACATGCAAAACCCTATTTCCCCAACTGCTTCTCCAAATGTTCCACGCCAGCGTCGGCACACTGTTGCTACGGAAAAAAATAAAACTATCGGTCAAAATCCATTTGCGCTTCCTGTTAATGCTGGGCGCCCTAGACTGCATAGAGTTGAAACGGGAACTCGGACTGCTGCTGCAGAAAAATTTTATCAACCTGAGCAGAAGACTTTAGATAGTCAAAATACATCACCGCTCGATTCCCAGGACTCTAATCCAAACAGGTCACGTACGATCGAAGCGATAACTGAAAGCAAAGCACTAATAAATTATCGTGAGAGCGGCCAATATTTTGAAGATGACCCAAACCTATCCGAGCTGATAATACAACATTCTTTAAAGGATGAGACTCCTTATACGGCAAATTTATTTTTAAATCGATCGTTTTTAAACAAAATTAATGAATATTCCACTAATTACATTAAAGACATTGACTTTCAAATAACATTTTCTGACTTGCCACGCAAATATAGACAATTTGTATTATTCTATTTACATGCTAAAAAAATTTCCAATGCATCAAAGCTACTACCAGCTTTTGTCAAAACATTAGAGTTTTGTTTAGAAAAATTTCTATCTCTATGCCTTGAATCCAATTTTACATTCTATAGTTCACAAGGGTTAGATTCAAATTCATTTAATGTTTTGTATCTATTAAATAAAAATGCTACTGTTTTCGAAGTAAAAAAAAATATACCTTCTTCAGTTTATTTTTTTATAAAGTTCCTTACACGCTATTTAGTAAGTGATCAATCGAATTCATTTATTTATAATCCCTGCAACAAAGACGTAATCTTAATTATTCTCGATTATTTAAAAACCTATAAATCTTATGATTCTGTCTTTGATTTTTCCGTTTCGGAGCTTATTATTAATTTCTTTTATAAATTATGTTTAAATATTCATCCTGATTCAATATATTTTCATAATACGTTTTCAATTCTTAAAAAATTTATTGATAATGGTTTACTGATAGAAAGAGAAAATGAGACAAAACAGTTTTTCGAGATTAAATTGTTTTTAGCTAAGAAAATATTAGATTTATTTAATCATGAAAATAAGGGATTACAGCAAATAGCCACTTCCTTTCTCATAAATTGTACAAACCAAAAAGAATTTATGGATCAAGATCTTGTAGATAACTTACTTGATAAACTATGTTTAAATATTCTTCCAAATTCAAAGCGACTACCTGATACACTAGCAATATTTGACGAGTTTATTAAGAACGATTTACTTATAAAAATCGAAATAAAGCAGTCCTTAATGGGAAAAATGTTAAATTTATTTGATCATAAAAATTTGGAAATACAACGTATAAGTATTGAAATTCTTTTGAATTTGGCAAAGCAAAAAAAGTTTGCTGCTGAAGGTCTTATTGATAGTTTCCTTGATAAATTGTGTTTAAATGTTTATCCTGACTCAAAACGTCTTTCTGACGCATTCTTGGTTTTGAAAGAGTTCATTGGAAACAATTTCCCTATAAAAGATGAAATAAAGCAGCTCTTAATAGAGAAATTAGTAATTTTTTTTGATCATGAAAATCTAAAATTGCAATTTACTGGCATTTCTTTTCTTCTCTTTCTTGCAAGGACAAAAGATTTTATTAATCGCGATCATATCGTTAAATCAAAGTTAGTTGAAATACTAGTTAATTTTTTTGAATCTAAGAATTGTTTTGAGTCCCTGAGATTACAAGGTGTTGTGATAACTATTCTTGGTTTACTTAGAGTAAAAGGATTGGTGAATGAAGAAGAGGAAAAAAAATTTAACTTGGATGATCGGTTTCTACTTATGTGTCGACTAAATGGATCCGAGTTAAAAAAATTTTCCTGGGCTAAAGGAGACGATGAATTAGAAACGGAGTTTTAGAAAAAAGGTATTTTATTAATATAAAATGAAAGCTGAATAAAAGGCCCTACCTACTCTTAAGGAGGGATAGGCGCTCGCTCAAAAAATCATCAATAGACTTCTTTCGAAACCAACTCTTTTGCTCTCTAGCGGCGTCAAAAATTTATTCGGGATCCTCATGTATTTTTGTATACATTCCGGTCCCTTACAAATTTTTTCCTTGCTATAGAGCAAAATACTTAGTTTCGAAAGAAGTCTAATATTCCTTTTCAGAAAACTTATATCAATTCTCAATTTCAAAAGACAAACGCCTATGCTATTAAATAATAATGATTTTTAATTGGGCAAAAATATTCTTGCATTAGAAACAATACAGTAGAAAATGTAAGAAATTCGCTTTTGCAAAATAATAAAAGAAAGTATGATAGTGAGTGTTTCGCAGTATATAGTTGTGGCTGGATTGCTATTTGCAATAGGCTTTTTTGGTATATTATTTCGAAGAAATACCCTTATTATTTTTATGAGTTTGGAGCTTATGCTCAATGCGATCAATATAGCATTGGTGGCGTTTTCCAGATATAATAATGTGATGGATGGAAATTTATTTGTTTTTTTTATTATAACAGTTGCCGCTGCTGAAGTTGCGGTGGGGTTGGCGATCATTGTAGCGTTATACAGAAAACGCAAAACTGTGATGGTAGAAAAATTAAATGCATTAAAATATTAATCCTATGACTTTAATTACGACTTTAATCGCTATACTCTTTATTCCCTTTCTTTCAGCATTATTGATTACTGTATTTTTCCGTCGCCAAGGCAATGTAGCTGCGATGATCTCCGTGATTGGGGGGTTGTTGATAGCAATTCTTACGATATTTTTTGTGATGAATTGGGACGGACAGGTGATGCATCCGAATATAACTTGGTTTAATATTGGGGAATTAAAAATTGATATGGGATTTTTAATGGATAAGTATGCAGTGACCATGCTTTTCATTGTGGCATTCGTGGCATTTTGGATACAGCTTTTTAGTGTTGGTTATATGGATGATGATGACTGCAAGGGCCGTTATTTTGCAGGAATGTCTATTTTTATGTTTTCGATGTTGGGGATAGTGATGGCCGCTAATTTGATCATGCTATTTGTGTTTTGGGAGTTAGTTGGATTTAGCTCCTATGCCTTGATAGCACACTATAAGGATACGAAAGAGGCCGCAGACGCTTCGAAGAAAGCATTTATTGTCAATAGGGTAGGGGATTTTGGATTTTTAGTCGGAATAGTCTGGACGTATTGGCATTTTGGGACCGTGGACTTGCAAGTATTGAGTGAAAAAGTGGCGATGGATCCGACTCTTATTAGTACTGGAATAGCATTATTACTTATGTGTGGATTTTTAGGAAAGAGTGCCCAGTTTCCTTTACAAGTATGGTTGCCGGATGCGATGGCTGGCCCAACGCCTGTTTCTGCGCTCATACATGCGGCAACTATGGTGGCTGCGGGTATTTATTTGCTCATACGGATCTTTTTCTTAATACCTGAAAATGTCTTGCATTTGATATTATGGTTGGGCGTGATCATGGCAATTTATGCAGGATGCTGTGCATTGGCGCAACGAGATATTAAGCGAATTTTGGCGTATTCAACATTATCGCAATTAGGATTTATGGCAGCAGGAGTGGGAATGGGATATCCGGGTTTAGCGCTTTTCCATTTGGCAACACATGCGGCTTTTAAGGCTTTATTGTTTCTTGGAGCAGGGTCGGTGATCCATTCCTTGAATCATGAGCAGGATATTTTTGAGATGGGAGGTTTGTGGCGAAAGATGCCAGTAACTTTTGTAACATTTGGAATCGGTTTATTGGCACTGTGTGGGGTTACGTACACATCAGGTTATTTTAGTAAGGATGCCATTATAGAAGCAGCATTTACAGTAGATAAGGGAGCATTTGTGATATTGATAATTTCTGCTTTTTTAACAGCTTTATATATGGGAAGGCTTTTGTGGATTGTTTTTTTTGGAGAGGCGAATTCTTTGGTAGCAAAGGATGCACACGAATCTGGATGGATGATAGGATTGCCATTAATAATTTTGGCGATATGTTCGGCAGTTGGGGGGTATTTGGTATTGTGGCCAGCTAATTTAAGTGAATCGATAGTGCCAGATTTTGACAAAATACATGACCTCATAACAAGCATGGGCGGAGGATTGATAATTATCATACTCGGTACTTTAGCATGGATATTGGGCTTAGGGATTAGTTACTTTTTTTACGGAGTGGGAGCTAAAGAGGATAAACTGAAATTGCTTGCACCTAAAGTTTTTTATTTACTGAAGTCAAAATTATGGTTTGATGAGATTTATAATTTTTATGTATCACAAATTCAGCAGAGATTTGCATTATTTTTAAGTTTTTTTGATACGATAATCATCTCCGGTTTAATTGTCAGGGGCAGTGCAGGGATAGTAGGATTAATAGGACTGGGGGCCAGGAGGTTGCATGTTGGATCGCTGCATGTATATGTCTATTGGTTCTTGGTAGGGTTATTGCTTTATAGTGCCTATGTGCTTGGGTGGTTGTAAGAAATAAAATGTTAATTTCAAAAAAGAATATAAATAAATGATAGATCCAAATCCGAATGCTTCTTTTCTTTTGCAGCTTGCGATAGTGTTTCCATTTTTTGTGGGCTTGATTCTATTTTTAGGGGATGGGATTAAGGAAAAGATCGTAAAATTTATAGCCTTTTTAGGATTTTTAGTCCCATTTATACTAGCGATTATATTATATATTGATTATTTGTCTTTCTATAAGAATTTTAATGATTCTTTTGAAAAGTTTGGAGAGGTTATCGATTATTTTTTTGTCAGCGACTTATCAACAGGTTTAGAAATTTTTGGGATAAGTTTGAAACTGGGGCTCAATGGAATCTCATTACCTCTTTTTGCTCTTGCAGCAATTGTTAGCTTTGCGGCTGGGATTTTTGCACTCATTTCGCAAGCTCAACGTCTTTATCTTTACTTAGCTCTTCTGTTAATAATGACTTCAGGGCTTTTGGGTATGTTTGCAACCTTTGACATTTTTTTCTTTTATTTTTTCCACGAGCTCGCATTAATTCCTACATTTATTATGATTGGGATTTGGGGTGGCAAAGGTAGAAGAAGCATTGCCATGGAATTGACGATTTACTTGACTTTAGGGGCAATGCTTTCACTTATTGGATTAATCAGTATTTATGCTTCAAGTGATATTAATTCCTTCGACTTTGTTGCACTTAAAGACTACTTGAGTGAAAATCCTTTGAGTGAGATTTTGCAAAAAAATATATTCGGTTTATTGATGGTTGGATTTGGAATCTTGGTCTCATTATTTCCATTTCATACATGGGCACCCAAGGGATACGGAGCAGCCCCGAGTTCAGTTGCAATGTTGCATGCTGGAGTTTTGAAGAAATTTGGACTTTATGGTTTACTTCAAATTGCAGTTCCATTGCTACCATTAGGTGCAAGCCATTGGATGTATGTTTTGGCAATATTGGCTTTATGTAATATTGTAATTATTGGACTAGTAACGATAGCACAAAGAGATTTGAAAATGATGGTGGCGTATAGCTCCGTGATGCATATGGGGTATGCCTTTTTGGGTATTGCATCTTTGTCAATATTAGGTGCTGGAGGAGCGATATTGCTTATGTTTGCGCATGGTCTCTCAGTTGCATTACTCTTTCTTTTGGGGGCAATAACCTACAAGCGTACGAATACTTATGATATGAGTGAAATAGGAGGATTATCGCAAAAGGCGCCTGTACTTTGTGGTTTTTTTCTAGCAGGAATTTTGGCAAATATTGGTTTACCTGGATTTGCAAATTTTTGGGCCGAGATCGTTATTTTTTTAAGTTTGTGGAAGTATCAGCCATGGATGGTGTTCCCAGCAGTTTCAGGAGTTGTGATATCTGCAATTTACGGTTTAAGAGCCGTAGCAAATATTTTCTTTGGACAGCCACGAGTAGGATTTAGAGAAAAACTTGAACATGGAGAAATTAAAGATATAACGATTAAGGAAAGGATACCAGTATTGATTTTATTGCTAGGGCTAATAGCAGTAGGTTTTTGGCCGAAATTGATTACGGGACCTTTAAATGCGACATTGTCGAATGAACCTTCAAATTATATTGCAACGAAGGACGAATAAAAATTAATTATATTATAGAATGGATATTTTTAAAGTTATAGCAGGAACAAATGATTGGTTTGTAATTTATCCGGAAATTTCATTTGGGGTTCTGGCTTTAGTTATTTTAATGATTGATGTATTCGTTCCCAACAAAGGAAAAAGATTAATTCCTAGTATAGCAATTGTGGGGCAAGTGGTAATATTGCTTGGAGTAATTTTCGGACGAGAGCCCATAATGGGCGAATACTTTGGTGGAATGATACAAATAGGGTCTTTTAGCCAAATCATCCGGATTTTTTTTATAATAAGTTCATTGTTAGTTTCTTATTTAGGAATAGTTTATTTTTCTAAGCAAATTCTTCCAAGCAGTGAATTTTATGCACTTGTGTTGGTTATAACTGGGGCACTCATGTTACTGGTACAAAGTAACAATTTTGTAATGTTATTCATTGCACTCGAGACTGTTACGGTTGGTCTTTTAATTTTAATAGCCTATAGCCGAAACAGTGAGTTTTCTCTTGAGGCAGGGTTAAAGTTTTTAATCTTGGGAGCATTAAGTTCTTCTTTATTATTATTTGGTATCGTTTTGCTCTATGGAGTAGCAGGGAATCCTACTTTGCCTGCTCATACAATCGATGCCATGAATTTTGTGGCATTAGGGAATTTTATAGATGCGAATTCGTCTAATATTTTAGTCAAGATCGGAATAGCATTAATCATTTGCGGGCTTGCATTTAAAATTGGAGCATTTCCTTTTCAGATTTGGATTCCAGATGTGTATCAAGGAGCACCGACGCCTGTTACCGCGTTTCTTGCAGTCTCTTCCAAGGCTGCTGGAATCATTGTTTTATTGAATTTAGTCAGGGGACCTTTTTTTGAAATGCAGGAGTTTTTGATTCCTCTGATTAGTATTATAGCGATTACAAGTATACTTTTTGCAAATGTTGCTGCGCTTTCTCAAACAAATGTTAAGCGCTTGATGGGTCTTTCAGGGATTTCCCATGCTGGATATTTATTAGTCGGGGTGGTTGCTTCATTTTCTATTTACTGGGCGATTCTTGCAATTATTTTCTACCTTTTTACCTATCTTTTGGGATCATTTGGAGTTTTTTTCATTATGGGGCATATGGCAGGGACTGACGATGAGGATCAGAATGTTGCTGATTATCAAAATTTTGCGAAGAACAATCCCTTTCTTGGTACAAGTCTTTTAGTAGGCATAGGATCTCTTGCTGGTATACCGCCATTGGCAGGGTTTATTGGGAAGTTGCTCTTATTTATTGTAGCATTTCAGGCGCAACTTTACTTGCTTTTGGGAATTGCTATTTTAGGCGTAGTGATTTCTATCTATTATTATTTTGGATGGATAAGGGATGCATTTTTCAGTATTTGGAGCGATGATAAAATATCGGAAAATAGTGCAATGAAAAAAAGTATTGTGGTGACTTTTCCTCATAAAGCATTACTTGCAATTATAATTATCTGTACTTTATTATTAGGAATTTACCAAGGTGTTTTGGGTGAAATATTTTTTTAATCTTAACCTCAGTTCGGGATAAGAAAACCAGCATCTAAATACATTTGAAGAGCTTTGATACGGTAAAAAATATCAGGTATTGCTTTTAATTCTTCCGCAATCCCTTCGCGTCTTTTTCCCGCTTCTTCTTGATTATCTAGATTATAAGTATTTAAATACTCGGCTTGTTTTTCTTTAAGTGCGTTGTCTTTTTCATTTTGAAACATAATATTAAATATACTTAAAGATGAAGTGAAATCGATAAGATTTTTTGTGCTAAAAGTCGTACATAAAAGTGAGAGGGCCTCTACATCAGGGAGTATAATAGCGTGATCAGGATAGCGCATCACTTCCTCAATGGTACTATCGTTCATGCCCAATCCTAATAATGAATTGAATTTTAATGCATAGTATAAATATGTTTCAGTTTGCTCAGGCTGATCATTCTTAGTTAATTTGTGTTGAATGGCCCAAAGTTTGAACATATTTATAAATATATTCGCTTGATGCTCAGGAAATTTTGATAGCTTGAAATGATTTTCGATATCAGTAAGGGCTGCAATAGCCAAGTCAGAACATTTTTTACTTCCATCTGCTATAATAGATATTCCTCCCTGAAGCTTTGCTTGAATTTTTTCTTTTTCTGTTTTGGATAATTTAGGATTTTCAAATTCTGTAAAATAATATTTTAACATATCCATTACTGCAACTGTTCGAGAAATAATAAAATTAGCTTTATCATCAGTAAGTATGTACTTAGATCTTATGCATAATTTGAAATATTTTTTTATTTTTTTACTTAGGGTTTGATCATTATCATTTAATTGATTAGAGATTTTTATACAATCTTCGATCAGAGAATCCCAAGTTTTCTGATCAAGATTATCGATATCTCTTTCAGGTAATTTATTCCATAATTCGATAGCAGAATTATTGCGGAAAAAAAGATCATTATTTAAACAAACCTTTGGATAATCTTTTATAGAATATTCTTCTTGAGAAACAGTAAGATACTGAGAGAGCAGTAAGTGAACTAATGTATCTCCATTAATTTCTTTTTCAAATATATTATCCCATTGAGCATCAGTTAATTTGTACGGGCCATACCAGAAGTCGTATCGGCAAGCTAATTCGTATAGAAAATCCGTCTGAATATTAGTTTGCATGTTTTGAATACGTGCTAGCTGTGATGTGAAACCAAACCGTGGATTGGAAAGCAAATCTTTTATGAAATCTCTATTCCATCCTATCAAAATTGTTTCTTTATAAGTCTCAATAGCATTTTGCAAATCTTTATTTTCAAGATAAAAAAAGGTTAGGTTTTTTAGGATTTCAAATTTGTCGCTATTATCGAGTTGAAGTTTTAAAGCAAAATGACAGAATTCGATAAATTTTTCTTTATGATTGTTTAAAATAAAATAATCCATGCAGTCTAAAAGGATTTCACTGGAATGTTTATTCCATAAATTATTGATGGCAACTAGTGTGAAGAGGCGTTGGAAATCATTGAATAAACTATTTTCATCATTATTATTTTTATGAATTTTAATTAACGTAACCAATCCATCGATTTTTTGAATTACAGTTGTATCGCGATGATTAATAGAGTTATTAATTTTGTCCAAAATTATGGACATAAAATCAAAAAAATGATGACTTTGAAGAAAAAGATAGAACGTAAATAATTTTGGGAATATAAGAGAAAAATCTTCCATATTTAAAATTAAATTTAAAATGCGGTCAAAAGCATTCGTTTTGTTTTCTAGATCTGAAGCGTGAATCAAAATTTCTTTGTTTATTCTTTGAAAATTTTTTATTATTTGTGTTGTATCTTCATGATTTTTATAAAAATTCAATTGCTGTTCATATAAACGATTTAATTCTAAACAGATATGAAGAGACTTAGGTTCATTTTCATGAACAAGGAATTTAGCTTCCCACAAGTAATAGATGGCGCCATCAATATTGTCTTCATGCTCACAACAAATAACGAGTTTTATAAGAATCTCCAATTTTTGAGATCCGTCCAAACGACGCAGCATTCTTTCGAAACAAGATTTGGCATTATTAAATTCTTTATTATTGAAATAAAAAGAGGCAAGAAAGTATATTTCATCAAGGGAAGCATCTTTGTTTAATCCTAAAACGCAACGAAGGTTGAAGACTTTATTTTGTTGATTAAGTGCTTGAGCACGCGCGATTTCTTCTCGTAATTCCTTCGAAGTTGCAGGCTGTGTTTCTTTTTCGATCTTTAATGATTGTTCGCAGGTTCTGTGACTCATTAAAGAATCGGGGATATTGTCGCAGTGAGAAATGAATTTTGCTTTTGATGTACCATTAGGTGATACACCGGATTCTACAGGCATTTCTGTATTAGAGAAATTGGATAATTTTGGTTTTTTAGTATTTTGATTATTTGCTGCTAAATTGGTTGAATCTGACGTTCTTTTCATGGTTTGATATTTTTTATATTATTTATGATTTTTTATTATAAAAATAATGTTTAAAAATTAATATTTATTAAATTATATATGTTTTTGATTATTTGAATGAGCAAATATATGTTGATTTAAATAATTAATCAAGGATTTTTTAAAATATATTTCTTAATATTTTTTAATACTAATATTTTGATTTAATCTATTAATTTTAATCAGAAATACTTAATTATATTGGTAATTAATTTTTTGATTATTGACAATACTCTGATTTTTTGCATTATAAATATAAATGCAATAATTATCAAATTGATATTAACAGATTAAATAATATTAAAAATGAAGGTACAATATAATAAAACAAATAAATCTAAATCAAGCAATCAGACTGTAAGTTCTGTAGAATCTATAACTAAACGTTGCAAAATCTATTGCGGCAGGGATATTATTCTTAAGCCTATTCGTACATTACTCTATATTCCGGTTCAGGTAGTGCAAACGATCCAGGAGAATATCATACCTACGGTTCTTTTAAAGCATGGATATGAGATTTTTAGTAAGAATTTTGGTTTTAGTCGAGCGAAGGTATTAAATAATTTTCTATTAATTGGAATGGTTAGTTGTATGGTATCGAAAGTATGGGTAAACAGACATTTAGATAAGACTGAGAAAGATTTAAACGCTATTTGGTTGCAAGCGGATAATACTACTATCAGTGAGGCCAATTATGATAAGGAATTTGATACCTGTTTATGGGAATTCTTCTATGCAGTTGGGATTAAATCTACTGTAGATGTTTTTAATAAGCTTCTAAAATTTCTATTAAACAATGCAATTGTATTTAAAGATCAGTGTGATTTAACATTAAAGTTATTTTCAGATTATAATATATATGATATTAATGACAATGAAAATGCTGAAACCAATGAAAATCCAGGTAAAGAGAAGGTAGGCGGAAAAATTTCTAGGCTCTATGATGATGTCAGTAATCAAACAGGTCTGATAGGATTATGGAATACTCGTATCAATACCATGCTAGATTGTGCAACGGCCTTATACGATTTAAATAAAATGTCGCCATCTTTCATTCTTCCATTGTACTTTTTTCCAATTCAAGTGCCCCAATTTATTGTTTTAAGTTTGGCCTATTCATTGGCTGTGAGTATATTATTTAAAATTGTTGAAAGGCCTATGATTCATTGTTTTGAAAGAATGAATAGACTTAAAGATCTTATTGCTAATCAAATAATTAATGCTGGTCTTAATGGGGGGAATATTAGCTTTTTAGATGGGGAAGCATTTGAATCACATAAATTAATTGATTCATTAGGAGAGGAACATAAAGCGAAGAGAGGATTTCATTTTGCAAAATCTGCAAAATTTTGGATTCGCGAGGCCACTTCAAATATAGAATGGCTAGTTCCTATTTTAGTTTTACTGAAAAGTGTTCGTAATGGATCTATAGCAAAAAATTTAGTAATCACGTTTACACGAAATTTGAGTTATGTTACTAAGGGTTTAAATTGGTCAAGTAAGAACTTTAAAAAAATTAAGAAAATAGACTCGAGTGTGGGTCGATTAAAAGATTTTAAGAAAGGTCGTGAAATATGGAAATCGAAGCGAATAGAGATTGAGAAAAAGCTGGTCGATTCGCCGACAGTTGGATTTTCAGGAATTATTAATTTGGATGCAAAAGGGCAAAGAAAAATTACAGGAAACTTCACTCTAGGCAAAGGTACTATAACGCATCTGAAAGGGACAACAGGTTGTGGAAAGACAACAGTTTTGAAGGTTTTTCGAGGAATTTGGGAGCATTTCGAAGGTAACTGTACTTTACCTAAAGGCAAAACATTTTTCCTTCCTTCAACGCCCTATATTTTAGGGCCCGACGAACCTCTTTTGCAAACTATTTGTTATCCTAGAAAAATTCATTCTCAAAACAACAATAAGAGCGAAGATCCAACGATAAATTCGATTAAAACTATACTGAAAAAACTCCATCTGCGAGAACATATTTATAATAATTTAGTAAATCTTTCTTCAATAGGAAATCAAAAGGCGAAAGTTTTCCAAACTACAAATTGGTTGAAATCACTGAGTGACGGTGAACGCAAACGAATAGCATTTTGCAATATTCTACTAAAATTAAAGACTCAAGAAATTAAATTCCTTGTTTTAGACGAGCCCTTTAACAGTGTTGATGTTCCTACGCAGAAAATAATGGTGGACCTTCTTCGAGAAACCCTGAAAGACAAGTCTTCATTATCTAATGGATGTACGGTTCTTTATTCCAATCATGAAGAAAATCATGGACTCAATACCCATGTGCTTCAAATTGAAGACGATAAGATCAAGCTTGGGCTTATCAAATGAAAAGTTTGACTTCTTGAACGAAAAAGAATAAATATTTCATAATTTTTAAAATGAAGACTTGTTGTATGGCAATATCTGAAATTAAAGAACATGAAAAATAATAAGAAAACAGGAATCAGATTATTTTGGATAGTAATAGCGGTTTTATTGTATGTTTTATGTAATTTAACTTGGATTGTTTTCAATCCTAGTTTGGGCTAAGTTTAACTTAATCGAAACTGGAGTTTTGAGTTAAAACAAGTTTATTAGCGATAGTAATGCCACTGAGCATGGAGCCGGTGATGCCGAGAAGGCCTTGATCGGTTCCGCAAATATAAAGATTCTTTAAATGAGTATTGCCTGAGAAATTTTTTTGGGTGCTGCCGTAAACAGCCCCATTCAAGCGTCCAGTATATTTATTGATTGTTTTGGGAGTAAACATATCTTGGGCTAGAATAATCGAATTCAAGTGATTTGAGGGGATTTGAGGTAAAAAAGTAAGAGCTTTTTGATGAATAATATCGAACCAGTATCTTTTTTCATTGTGATATTCTTCTTGGGGAAGTTTATTCCATAAATCGTAATTCCCTAGGACGGTGGTGCGTATGATACCTTCAGGAAGTTCTTGTTTGTTAGGATAATCGTAGTTATTTGGAATGCAGATTACACCAGAATGAGTATTTACTAAACTCTGGGGGGCATTGTAATGAAGTTGTTTAGAATCGTTAAAGAAAATGATGGTATCATTCCAGCCTAAGTTTTTTGGTTGATCCTTAATAATGGAGGCAGTTTCAATGAAAGATATTTTGCCGATGGTATTTTTATAATTTGTAGAAGATGATGGTGGCGGGGAGCATAGATTTAAAGTTTCTGGAAGGCCAATGGATGATATAATATGATTGGCGGAAATAGAGGAACCATCATCGAGAATGAGTTTGTCAACCCGGTTATTCGATGAAATGATTTGTTGTACGCCACATTTCATTTTGCGTATGCCACCTAGAAATTTATATTTATCTTTTAAGATGCGAAGTATGAGGCGAATACCTTCATAGGGTCTGGCAAGACCTTCGAGAAAAATGGATTTAAAAAGTATGACAAATTGATTCCATGTAATATCATTTTCAAGAGGGCTACCATAATAGAGTGGGGGAAGTAGCAATAGATGGATTAAAAGAGGATCTGTGATAAAATTTGCGATGATAGGTAGGGCAGAAAGAGTTTCTTTTTCAGGAGTAAACGCTAGAAATTCTTCTTCGATTGTGGAACAAAGTTTGTTAAATCCATCGATTTGGCTAGGGAATTGCTCAGTAATTTGGGATTTTAGGAAATCTAAGTTGTTATTAAAAAGTAAATTACAATTATCAAAAATAATTCTAGATTGTATTTGGGGACTGAGATTAAATTCGCCCGGATGGATGCGAAGTTGGCGGAAAAGTTTATTTAGGGGTGATTTCTTGATATTTGGGGCATAGTTAGTGATGGCATGGAGTCCAACATCGTATTTGCGGCCGGCTATGCTATAGAAGCTATTAAGACCTCCGATAACATTATGGCGTTCTAAAAGGATGACTTTTTTATCATAGAGGGCTAGACGAATACCTGCGGCTAGGCCAGATAAACCTGCGCCGATGATGATAACATCAAAATGCTCTCCTTCCATGATTATTCAAACCTCAATTTCGGATAGGAAAAGGAAATGCCAAGTGGATTTAAGGCTTCGCACTTGCAAGAAATTTAGGTGTAAGATAGGCAGCGCAACTATCTAAAGAAGCTAAATGAGGATAGTCCATTTCTGGTACTTCAATGTTATGTTTTTTGCGCAATTCCATGACGATATCGAGGAAGTCCATAGAATCTAATTCTAATTGATCCCGAAGTGGAACGTCAGGCTTGATATTGCTTAGATCTTCATCTGGAGCAATATTGCTGATAATATCGGTAATGATTTCTTTTACTTTTTGATGAGTCATCGACTGAGACTAATTATATTTTTTTACAATAAGAACAGAGTTTATGCCAAGCATGCCAAAGGAATTATTTAAAATAGAATTTATATCTTTCACTTTAACAGGATTATTTAAGACAATATTATTTAAAACACATAAGGGGTCAAGCTTATCTATATTAATAGTTGGATGAATGTAACCATCGCGAAAAGAACCCAGATTGCCCGCAAGTTCTAAAGCGCCAGCAGCACCCATGGTATGACCAATGAAGCTTTTAGTATTATTAATATAGGTGTGTGGGGCATCTTTAAAGACCAAACGAAGGGCATCGCATTCTTGAATATCACCTAAGTGAGTAGCGGTTGCGTGTGTACTGAGTATAGAAATATCTTTAGGTGAAAGTTTGGATTTCTCGAGAGCGTGTAGCATACATTGAGCTTGGCGCTCAGGATTTGGAAGAACGGCATCCGTTGCATCGGAATTAATGCAATAACCTGCAATTTCTGCGATAATATTGGCACCGCGCTTGAGGGCATCTTCGAGACGTTCGAGACAATAGACGCAGCCTCCTTCGCTTACGACTATGCCGTTACGATGAAGGTCAAAGGGGCGGCAAGCCTTATTAGGATCGACGTTTTCAGCGAGAGCGCCTTGGCTTTTGAAACTAGCAAAGATGCCAAAGGTGCGACAGCTTTCACTCACGCCGCCTGCAAGGGCAAAGTCGATTTCACCAAGTCTAAGCATTTGAGTTGCATGAATAATACCTGCATTGCCAGCGGCGCAGGCAGCTCCGATGGTGTAATGAGGTCCAGTAACCTTTAAATTGATGGAAACTTCACCAGCTGGGTTATTGGCTACAGTACGGGGATTGTGGTGATGGCTCCAGTATTTTATATCATGGTTAAATTGGGAAATGTTAAAAATTTCCTCTTCTGTCTCTACGTTGCCATGTTCGGTGATTCCTAGATAGATGCCGACTCGAAATTTATTCAGATTTTCCCAATCTATTTTGGAATGATGAATCGCTTCGTTAGAGCAATAGATCGCGATACTACCGGCGCGCGTTCCATTGCGAACTTCCTTGCGTTTTTGATATTTTAAAGAGTCGTAATTGCATACTCCGGCAAGCACTGGACCTATGTAGCGCATGTCAATGCGCTGAATATTGGGTTTGTTGTTAAGAAGATTATATCGAAATTCGTCAATAGAATTGCCATTGGGAGCTGTGAGCCCAATACCAGTGATGACAATTCGATCTTTTTTATCCATTAATGGTTAGCAAAAAGTATACATTAATGAAAAAATGGACAATGAAAAGCAAAAAATAGAAAAAGGCGGGAAAAAGTAGGGCTATTTAGTTCTCGATTTTTCATAAAAAATATCCACATTAGATATTTATTATGAAAAAATATTCCACTAAAGAAACAGACAATACAATCGACACAGGACTTTGGACTTTGCTAGACTCAGTACCTGATCCTCGAAATCCTTCTGGAAAACGTCATTCACTAGGAAATATTCTCAGGCTTATGCTCAGTGGTTTT
>JABDAI010000001.1:23735-99039 GCA_013289195.1 Verrucomicrobiota bacterium | reverse complement strand
TGTTGCGGCTTTTTTTGTTGATACTGCTTTTCTAATTTTTCTAAGATTTTTTCCGCCATTTCAAAGAAGACTTTTGATGCCTTCGATTCGGGATTAGAAATCACTATAGGAATCCCTTGGTCACTACCAATCCGAATTTCCATATCCAAAGGGACTTGACCTAGAAGCTCCGTATCCAAAGATCGGGCAACTTCCTTGCCTCCTCCTTGACCAAAAATGTATTGCTTGTACCCGACTTCGTTTTCTAGGTAGCTCATGTTTTCTGCAATCCCCAAAATCGGTACATTTACCTTACTAAACATACGCGCACCTCTTCTTGCTACGCCTACGGCTGCTTCTTGAGGGGTTGTCACAATAACTACACCGTCCAGGGGTATTACTTGCACTAAAGAAAGTTGAGCATCTCCGGTTCCGGGAGGTAGGTCGATAACTAAAATTTCTAGTTCTCCCCATTTCACGTTGTTGGAAAATTGCTGAATTGTCTTCGTAATGAGAGGTCCGCGCCATACCACTGGAGAATCTTCATCAATTAAAAATCCCATAGACATAACCCGTATTCCAAAATTTTCAAGAGGGACGATCAGATTATCTTCGATATGGGGTCTAGCATTGATACCTATCATTAGAGGTGTGGAAGGACCGTAAATATCGCAATCCATAAGTCCTACTGAATTAATTTTATTTCTCTCAAACAGGATCTTTTCAAAAGCACAAGCGAGATTCACAGCAAAGGTGGATTTACCAACACCGCCTTTACCGCTAGCTATGGCAATACAAAAACGAACCTGGCCTAAAGTAGTTGGTTTTGAACCTTTCCCAGCATTATGGGTATTAGGTTGACTTTTTGGCGTTGAAATGGTGATATTGATATCGATTTTCCCTATACCTTGAAGCTCAGACAATTTCTTCTCAATATCTTGCTTGATAAGGATAGGAATTTGCTCATCACTTGTTGTAAGGACAACTTCGAGAGAGACATTATTTTGATCATCACAATCTAAATCACGAATTAGACCAAAAGATACAATATCTCGGCTAAATCCAGGATATTTGACTGTTTTCAGAGCTTGTTCTACAATTTCTTTATTCATTTTCAAAAATTTCCGAAAAAAAAGATTTATATCTTTTTAAAAATCGATTTATTGTTTATATAACTTAAGCAAAAAATCATATGCGATATATTAAAATTTTTCAAGTCATTGTTATCTCCTATTCTTTATTTTTAGGCATTTTAAGTGCCAATCCCATCATTGATATTGGTGAAATTTCTAGAGAAGCTGCCGAACCGGTCATCAATATTTCTATTCTCAGTAAATCTGAAGAAATAAGTGCATTGGCCAAACGAGCATTTCATGCTCATGGAGGGTATAAACTTAGTGATCGCAATGGCGATATTCAATTAACGTTGGAAGCTTTTGGCTCCAATGAACTGAGTATAACCTTATTAACCGTAGAAAAGTCTGGCCAAGAAGGTAGAATTCAATTTACTGGTAGAGTCAAGGGCATCCACTTAAATGATGCTACGCTTAAAGCATGTGACCTAGCAGTGAAGCAAACTCTGGGAATACCCGGTTTTTTTTCAGGTAAAATCACCTTTGTTGGCAAAAGGAATGGAAAAAGTGAACTTTTTACTGGAGATCTTTTTTTCAAGAATATTAAACAATTAACCTCTGATAAGGCCGATTTAGTTTTTCCCAAATGGTCTCCAGATGGGAGCAAAATTATTTATACAAGCTACTACAAAACAGGGTTTCCTGATATCTTTGTTTTGGACCCCATTTCTGGTGAAAAAAATACAGTAGCTGCTTATTCAGGTACTAATATTGGAGGAGTATTTAGTCCAAACGGGGAAAAGATTGCCATGGTGCTCTCGAGCAGTGGCATTCCAGAAATCTATATTGCAAATCCTAATGGTCATAGGCCTAAAAGACTTACACAGAGCAAAGGCTTAAAAGCTGCTCCTTGTTGGAGCTCAGATGGAACGAAAATTTACTTTTCATCCGATGCGCTTGGATCCCCTCAAATTCATGTAATCGACATCAATGGTTCTGGGATGAAGCGTATTCCCACAAACATCAGCAAATATTGCGATGAACCTATGATTAACCCAGTAAAATCTAATGAATTAGCTTTTACTGCTGCAACCTCCAGAACATTTCAAATTGGTTTATTTGATTTCGATAGCCAAAAAAGCAAATTTATTACACAAGGAAACGCAGATCATATTGAACCTTGCTGGTTAAATGATGGACGGCACTTAATCGTCACTTGTCGCAGTAAGGCATTACAAGAACTCTACATCATAGATAGCAAGACAGGGAAGAAAACACCTCTTCATTCCAAAGATTTTGGGCATTCTTCGATGTCGTCTTTTATTTATAAATAGAGGACGACTTGCGACTATTCCACATCACCAAATTCGCTATTATCGTACTCTCGACAATCAGTAATAACTTTTAAAAGTATTTCACGAAAAGTAAAGAGCGCTAATACAATTTGCTTCACTGAAGAAAGCTTATTGGGTAATTGATTTAAAACTTTAAACGATTCATTGACCGCATTTAACACTTGTTTTAAATGGCAAATAGCTAAAACATGATCACCGAAATCAATCGAATAAACCGCCATCAAAACATTAGATTGACTTGCCAAAAGACTCGTCGAAAATCTCCATAATTCTATTGCAGAAACAACATTTTTCCCAGCAACCAAGAGTTCTTCACACTGTTCTTGAATAAATTGATAGAGTGCCATGGATACACAATACAAAGGATGCTTGTGAATTGTGTAAGGATCAGGTTCTGCTTCGGATTCGGAGCTCTCCTCAGTTTCTTCTTGGGAAAAAAAAGCAGTAGTTTCGATAGAAATTTCTTCCATTTCGCCATCTTGCGAACTAAAGACATCGAAACTCTCCCAACCCATAAATTTACAGATTTCTTCTAAATAGCCAACGCGATTATATTGAATGCTTTTGTAAAATTCAGCCAATTTGTTAATATCACGCTTGTTTTTATTTAAGTACTGTTGCCAGTCAAATTCATTCCAAATCAAGTCCTCTTGATCTTCAAAATCTCCCTGATGGTTTTCAAGATAGTAATCACTCATAAGAAAAAAAATACTTCAATCGATTTGTATTAATACCAACCTCAGTTCGGGATAAGAAAAAGATGAAAATAAATTCATTTTGAGAACCAAATTTTGGAGAATTTTCGAAGTAGCACCGGCCGTGCGTCGAGAAAATTCTCAAAAATTTGGGCTCAAAAGGGATTTGTTTTTCCTCTTTTTCTTACCCCGAATTGAGGTTACTAAATAACTATACGAAAAAGCCCACCAATAAGCAAGATATTAGTAAGCCAATTTGACTAATTTATCAAATTCATAAAACCTAGCAAATTCAAGTGGTGTAGAGATATTATAAATTATTATAAATTTATATAAAAAAGTTAAATTAAACGTAAGATGCTTATTATAAGTGAGTTACGGAACAGAAAACCAATAATCCCCATTATATTGAGTTTCATCAAAAGCCTCTTCCCAATCTTGGACATGCATACAGGTCCTCGCAGTCAGGGCCCAAGCTAGGATTCTTTGTTTTTCAACGTCATTTTTCCACGCATCTACTGAAATATATTTTGCACCCCGGCTGACACGTTCTATTTCAGAAAGGGCTTCTTTACACTGTTTTAAAGGTAAATTATGAATAGTATTAATTGAAATTACCAAATCAAATTCATCGTCACCATAAGGCAAACGATGAGCATTGCCTACATCTATTTTCTCCTTCATATCGCCATAGGCATTTTCTCGGGCGTATTCTGAAATATCAAGACCACGAACTGTACATTTGGGCAGTAATTTTTGGATATCGTGTAATAAAAAACCTTTTGCGCAGCCAATATCGAGAATACGAGATTCGCTAGTAAGATTATAATGTTTTATTAATTTTTTTGCAACGGGGCGCCAACGACCATCATAATAATATCCACCATAACCAAAACGACGTTCGCCATCAAAATATTCCTTCCCGAATTTTTTTGCAGTATTAACATCAAAAAGCATTCTTTCATGCTCGCGTTTTTTCACATCTCTTTTCGTTATAGGTAATTTATCAAGTAAGTTAATTTGTGCCATAATAATTTAATTTAAATTTATTGAATTGAAAAAAACCGCGAGGAAAATCCCAGTATTTCGAGCACATCTCTAAAACGATTGCAAGAAAAGGCAAAGCAACGAAAAGAAAGATTCTTGAATTCATAGGGTAATTCACAGGGTAACATATTTTTTAGGGTTAACACTACTTTAAAAACAAAATTTATTAAAAAATCAACATTTATTATTTGTTTTTATTTTAAATTTTGAAAAGTTGCTCTCAAAAAATCAAATTAAATAAGGAAAATGAAACTTTTTTCGCTTTTTTGTTGCTAAATTAGCAATAGTTTTTAATTTTTTTAAAAATAATAGACATTTTTTAGGATTGGAGATAGAATGCAGGTTGGATATAGAATAGATTTAGGATAATCTAAAATAAATACTGAATAAAATTATAGAGATTTCCCTAAATTTTTTCACAAATTTATATTTTTGATATCAATAAATAACATAATTTAAAACGTCTTAAATTTGATTCTACTTTAAAAATACAATATAATAAAACATGGAAAGAGTGCCACCAGATTCGGGACGATCGCAAAAGCAGCCTCAAAGCCCACCATTAAGCCCTCGCGGAGGGCTTACAGGAATGCAAAGATCTACAAGTCAGCCTGCGCTTATAGAGCAGGCAGAAGTTACAGGATTTACAACCCCTGAGATGAATAGCAAGGTTCTTGAGCATATAGATTTTATTAATACAAATTGTAAAAGCTCTATAAAGGATGAGCGCGGTTTTCCTTTAGTTGCTGATAGGATTATTGAATTAGGTGATGACATTCGCGATAAAGTTAAAGGACAACTTCCCCCAGAAACAGTTCGTAAATTAAATAAGTTAGTTTTTGATTTAATAGATGATCGCTATTTTGCTGAAGAAGTTCCTGGAGAAAAGCGTTGGGCTGTGCATGTAGACGCCATCTGGCTTGCCCATCAAATGAGAGAAAAGGAAATATATAGTTTACAAACGGATACCCTGACTGCTAATTGGTTGACAATGGACACTGAGGAGGCAGTTAAACAAATCGCTGCTGGCAGAAGGGATCCAACAATTAAGGATAAACTACAACATAATTTTAATGCAATTTTAGTTCTTTGGCAACCGAGAATCAGCATGAAAGAATTCACAAGCCTTCGAGAGCAGAATCAACAATTGCTTTCGCAAAGTGAAGCGCAGCGACAAAGAATGGAGGAAAATCGAAGAACTAATGAACTAGAAATATTAAGACTAAAAGAAGCATATTCAGCTGAATTAGCTGAACGCGAACGTCATTTAGAAGAAAAAAATAATCTGCAACAACAACAATATCGAGACTTGCAAGAACTTCTTGACAAGAAAGAAGCAGAAAGCAAGCAAGTGAAAGGAGAACTGGCCGCACAAAGGGATGAAGTACATAATTTGACCCAAAGAAATTCGCAATTACAAAAAGAGATTGAAAATCAAAAGACCGAATCGGAAAAGGCTACGTTAGCCCTAAAGAAAGATGTTGAGAATTTGAAAACACAAACTTTACAACTACAGCAAACCATACAAGCACAAGAACAAAGTTTAGCAAAACAAAAAGAGCAATTAAGTACGGATGCCGAAACTTCAAAACGTCAACACGAAGAACAAAATAAAAAATTAAGCGAATTAGAATCACAAAATGCAAAACAAAAAGAAAATGAACAGATGCTAATTCAAGAAAATATTAGATTACAAGAAGAAAGAAACTTATTACTGCAGAAATTGCAAAACATTGATGCAAACATTGAACAAAGAAAAAACGATTTACAGGAATTGACAACAAAACTACAAGTTTTGGTAAAAGATTCAGAACCAAAAATTCTGGAAAATGATAAATTGACAAAAGGACTTGGTATTCAACAACAGGATTCCAAAGAATTATTAGAAGATGAAATTGCTAAGGTGAAAACCATGCTTGAAGAAATTCAAGATTTTCATGAAACAGAACAAGATAGACCTAAAGTACTTGAATATTTAAATAAGTTAAGCCAAGAAGCAGAAAAAACTCTAAGAGAAGCAGAAACCGCAATGAAAAGAATCGATGCAACGAATACGATTTACATCCAGCGTTGCAACGACAATATCACAGATGGATTAAGGGAAATTAACGAAATTCTAGAAAATGCAGATCAAGCAATTACAATTAACAGAAACGCAACTGAGAAACTCGCTGAATTATTAACAGAAATAATAAGCGGAAGAGTGACCACAAAAAAACCTGAAATACGAAAATATGACATCAGTTTTGAAGATATAAAGAATCAAAGAAGTATTTTACAACAGGAAACTAGCAAAATCACTGACAAATCAGAAAGTAATGAAATCCTAAACTTATTAAGCACAATTAATAAGTTAAAGGAAAAAGCAAAACAATCTCTTCAGAAAGTAAAAGATGAAACAGAGAATGTAAAAGTGCAAACCTTGTTTTTTGAAAATATTAAAATACTCACTGACTTAAAAAAGAATTTTCCAAACAATATAATATTACAAAATCTTATTGAAAAAATATCACCTCTTGATGTTGATATACTAGGATCAACTTCAATAAAACAAAACAAAGAACTTATAGGGAAAATATCAAAATTCAATATTGAAATTGATCAAATTCAAAATATTCTGCAACAAAATATTGAATTAAATAATGTAACAAATGAAATATTACAAAATCTTCGTCCGCAACATATTCCTTATGATATACTTTGGATTACTTTGCCTGAAGCTGAAAAAAGTAAATATACTGCTGAAAGGCCAGCTAAGCTAAAGAAAATAATAGATACTCGCGAAAAGCTCAATAAAATTATTAATGAGAATATTAAAGAAATTTTCGCTTCCCAAGAAGTCTTACAAGATAAGCTATCTAAAATACGAAAGATGCTAATAGAAATATTAAATGAATCAGCTAATGAAAATCTTGAACTGCAAAAAGCATACGCCGCAGTTATTGCACATAAAGAAGGTTTGATTAACAGACGCAAGGCATTACTTGCAAAAGGTGATTTTTCTGAAGGAGGTAGTCCAATTACTTTAATGATAGATGAAGATCGAAAAGCATTACAAGACGCTCAAAATAAATATGCTCGGATTCAAGAACTTTTGCAATCTTTTCAGAAACAAGAAGCAATCTATCAGGCTCAGAAATAAAATTTGAAAAACCTTTTAGAAAAATTTAGCCCTCACAAACGACAAACCAACAATTCCCTCTCAAAAATCATTTCCTTCGGCAGGTGGTCGAAGAGCTTTAGGAAAAGCTGTTCATGTTGTAGGGTTTGCATTTTTAGAGCTTCGCGGTCTAGGTGCATGAGTTTGTCCCACTCTTCTTTTTTATAATCTAGACCTCGCCAGTCTATGTCATTAAAACGAGGAACCCACCCTAATGGCGTTTCTTTTGCAAATGCTTTGCCTCTTGCTCGTTCTACTATCCAACGCAATACTCGCATGTTTTGGCTAAATCCAGGCCAGAGGTATTTGCCATCGTCGTCTCGGCGAAACCAATTCACTGAAAATACCCGCGGAGTCTCTTTAACATTTTTAGCCATTTTTATATAATGCCGAAAATAATCTCCCATATGGTATCCACAGAATGGTAACATTGCCATAGGATCATTTCGTAGCGTACCGACTTGGCCTTCAGCTGCCGCTGTCTGTTCGGAACTTAATGTTGCCCCAAGATAGACTCCATGCGTCCAACTGAACGCTTGATAGACTAGTGGTATATCTTTCATTCGTCGTCCACCAAATATAAATGCTTGAACCAGAACACCTTTTGGATTTTCAAATTCGGGGTCAATACAGGGACAATTGAGAAGCGGTGCAGTAAAGCGAGAATTAGGATGCGCAGCAGGACGTCCACAATCGGGCGTCCAATCATTTCCTAGCCAATCGATGAGATGTGCTGGCGGTGTATCAGTCATACCCTCCCACCAAATATCTCCATCGTCAGTAAGGGCCACATTTGTGAAAATAGAATCCTTACGAAAAGATTCCATAGCATTGGGATTCGTTTTATAAGAAGTACCAGGAGCTACACCAAAAAACCCATTCTCCGGATTAATAGCCCGAAGACGCCCTTCATGATCAGGCTTTATCCATGCAATATCATCCCCCACTGTTGTTACCTTCCACCCCTCCATTTCCTTGGGAGGAATTAACATCGCAAAATTAGTCTTACCACAAGCACTCGGAAATGCAGCCGTAACATAAGTCTTTTCCCCATCAGGTGACTCTACCCCTAAAATTAACATATGTTCTGCAAGCCATCCTTCATCACGCGCCATATTCGAAGCGATACGCAGTGCCAGACACTTCTTCCCTAAAAGTGCATTCCCTCCATATCCACTTCCAAAGGAAACTATAGTGCGCTCTTCCGGAAAATGAACGATATAAGTTTTATCCGGATTACAAGGCCATTTGACGTCTTCTTGCCCCGGCTCCAGAGGACATCCCACAGAATGCAAACAGGGAACAAAAAAATTGCGTTCCCCCAATTCTTCCAAGACTTTGTCACCCATCCGCGACATAATGCGCATATTCACAACTACATAAGGCGAATCCGAAATCTCAACCCCAATCTGCGAAATTGGCGAACCCAAAGGTCCCATACAAAAAGGAATAACATACATGGTTCGCCCACGCATACATCCCTCAAACAAATCTTTCATTTTCCGACGCATTTCCCGAGGAGGAAACCAATTATTCGTTGGCCCCGCATCATCTTTCGAATGGCTACAAATAAATGTACGACTTTCAACCCGCGCAACATCCCGTGGATCAGAGCAAAAAAGATAACTATTGGGACGTATTTTTTCATTGAGCTTAATACAAGCCCCTCGCTTAACCATCATTTCAAAAAGGGCATCAGCTTCTTCCTGAGAACCATCGCACCAATGAACATTATCCGGCTTACACATGGTAGTCATTTTATCCACCCACTTTAAAAGAGCTTGATGATTAGTCTTCGGCTTCGTGTTTAGTTTCATAAAAAGGTAAAATTTAAAAACAAAACTACAAAATAAAATTTCCAGAAGCAACGTTTTTTCTTTTTGCAAACAAAGATGTTTATATGCCCAAAATACTCTTGGCTAATCTTTATTAAACAATATTTTTTATTTATCGAGGATAAGGCAAAGACAAATTTTGAATTTATCAAAAAATCCTTCTTTAAAACAAAACTATAATAAAAATAAATTATTGTTAAATTATATTAATTTAAAATTTTTAATAAAAAAGAATAAATTTAAAATTATTTTATTAAAAAAACATTGACAATACATATACAAATATTCATTATGTTTAAATAAAAAAAGATATTTTCACTTTAATAATAGCAAAAAATGATGATCGAAAGTAAAAAAACCAAAGATTCTCCAGTAAATTCAAATAATTCAGTGCCAGCAAAATCAGTAAAGAAAAAATTAGAATTTTTTGATTATAAAACACTACTTAATTATGGAATCTCGCAAGGGTTTGATTCTGAATCCTTTAGAAAATATATATTTTGCGATCCCCAGAAAGATAATAGTTTTAAAGATGAAAAATCTCTCCGAAAAATTACTAATAGTATTTATGCAAATGTTAATCTAAGATATTACGAAGCCTGTCATTATGATAAAATAACTGGTAATAAAACACTTTACTTACATAATATTGAAAACCATACTGTGCTATTTGTATGTCACAAGCTCTTTATACACATGAAAGTCAGATTTTGGCAGCAGCTAAATTTTGCACGCGAGAAAACTGGCTTTTGGCAGGAAATTAATCCAACGTTAATAAAAATTCCTTTCATTGAACAAAAAAATCATATTCACGAATTTGAACAACAAGTAACAGCTCTATTTACTAAAGCTCCTCAAGAACCACAATGCATTTATAAAATAATACCCCTTGTAGACGAATATTTAAATTCAGTTGAAGTAGCGATCTCCTGGATGAAAAGTGAACTTTTCGAATTTGAAAGATTACGTTTTAATAATGACGCTGGCTCTAGTTAAAACCTAATGCAGCTTCTAACCTGCATTAAATAGATTCTTACAAAAAATCTTACTTTTCTCGAGAATTTAAAAAAGTAGCTTCTTCAAAAAATTTATGCGCTTTTTCAATGAGCGCAAAATCAGATCCCAGTTCTCTATCCATGAGTTCATATTCGCGTTTAAGATTTGTGTGAATTAGATAAGGATTATCCGTATTTATACAAAATGGAATGTTTTCTCTATCCAAAAAACGAATAATATCAGCCATTTCTGCATAACTATTGAGCGATCGAGTGACTATATTGACTGAAGGACATA
Source organism: Verrucomicrobiota bacterium (assembly GCA_013289195.1). The sequence goes on along the minus strand of JABDAI010000001.1, from coordinate 88,602 downwards.
ATTCTAGGCAAATACGTCTTTCCCGAAGAATGCCACAGATACGGTCTTTTTGCTTTCCCTGGGCATTGCGAATTTCTATTCCATGGCCAATACGATCTGGCTGAATAATATTTAAAACGTTTTCCATCCCTTGAGGGCCCGAAAAGGCTGTTTCCCCAACGTGCCATGTTACCCCAAAATTCGCCTTTCGGGCTTCTGCAACCATTTTCGAAATTTCCTTAAGCCATTCAACGTCAAGATCCTTTTGCAAAGACTCAGGACCTGCCATATCGATTCCTACAATGCCATAAGCTCCATGAAGCACTCCATGACCGTGAAAACGCAGTGCAGCTTTGACAATTTTCCAATTCTCTTCCAAATCAAGTTCCTTCCCCATGGAAAAAAGAATTCCTGTACGCACTTGATAATGCATAGAAGCACGCTGCAAACCTTGTATCGTAGCTAAAATAATAGCATCTAAAGAATGTAACCCTTTACGAAGTCTTTTTAATGGATTATACCGTACCTCCATCCCTGTGATCTTTGCTCGTCTATAGGCCTTAGCTACAGCTTGATAAGCCGCAGTCGTCGCTGCATGAGGAGAAGATTGAATAAGCTCAGTTGCGTGAAAGTATAGATCGAGAAAATCATCAAGGGTAGAAATATCTCCAGGATTAACAGTTAAAAATTCTTGAAGTTGGTCAAAAGTTTGAAATTCTGTTTGCAAACCGCTATCACAGAGAATCTCCCATAAAACCGATGCTGGGACTGCTCCTCCTAGATGTGTGTGCAAATCTATCATATATTATTTGATGCCTTATTCACATAACGCAATAAAGCGTGCAACGCGAGCTAAAACTTTTTCTTTACCTAAAACTCTCAATAAACTATAAAAGGCAGGCCCTACATCTTGTCCAGAAACGGCTAACCGCGTAGGCATAATATAGTCTTTAGGACTTACATTATTTTGAGCACAAAGGTCTTTAACCATGGCTTCTAAAGCACTTTCAGAAAAATCTTCCTGGTCTCCTAATGCATGAAGAATTTCCTGCAAACGTCTTTGAGGCTTACCCTGCTTCAGAATTTTCTCCATGGCAGCTTCATTGATTGAGTAATCGTCTTTAAAAAAATATCCCAAAAACTCAGGTAGATTTTCGATAGACCGCATCTTTTCTTGTGAAATAGTCAGTACTTCTTTCAAATAATCATCGCCATCCTTTTCAGTAAGAAGACCCGCTTCAATAAGAAGAGGACGAGCCAATGAAGCTAAATCGTCAATTGAAAGTTTGCGAATATACTCAGCATTGATATGATCCAACTTCTTTTCATCAAACCGAGCATTGGCTTTATTAATGCCCGACAAATCAAAAAGTTCTATAATCTCTTCTATGGGAAGAATTTCCCTATCATCTTTTGGAGACCACCCTAGTAGGCAAAGATAATTACGCAAAGCTTCTGGCAAAAAATGACGGCGCTCATATTCTTCCACTAAAGAACCTTGATCGCGCTTGGACATTTTTCCTGGCCCAGTAGATTTTAGAATAAGCGGAATATGCGCATAAACAGGAGGTTCAATATCAAAGGCTCTAAAAATTTCTATGTGCTTACTCGTATTAGAAATATGGTCCTCCCCCCGAATAACATGTGTTATTTCCATTGCAATGTCATCAACCACGTTAACAAAATGAAAGACAGGCAGGCCATTCGACCGAGCAATCACAAAGTCTTTATCCTCACGACGCTCTATTCTACCTCGAATAGCATCATTGATTACCTGCGGTTCAGGTGAAACTTTAAGCCAAATAGCACCCTCTTTTTCATACGCATGGCCAGAGGCAAGAACTTTATCTAAATATTCCTTATAAATATCTCCACGCTGACTCTGAAAATAAGGACCATAGGGCCCCCCTACTTCTGGCCCTTCATCCCAGTTAAGTCCCAACCACTTCATGCCATGCATCAGACATTCTAGAGATTCTGGGGTGTTGCGAGCTAAATCCGTATCTTCGATTCGTAAAACAAAAGTCCCTCCAGTATGACGAGCATAGAGCCAATTAAAGAGAGCCGTGCGGGCACTCCCAATATGAAAAAACCCCGTAGGACTCGGTGCAAACCTGACGCGTACTTTAGACATAGTGCAAAATGAATTAAAATTATTGATGCCATTATTATTATCTTGCAGCCAAAGTCAATAGTACAAGGTTTTATTAAAAAAAAAATGCTTTTTTTTTGCTTTTCTAAAAGAAGTGAATTACTCTAAATTATGTTGTATTTAATCCAACATTCAACAAATAACAATTAACAATTAACATTATGAATAAATTAAAAGTTTCTATAATATTATTTCTTGCAAGTTTAGTCACAGCGACTGTAAGTTCTGCAAGAGATGGTGAGTCTTGTCCATTTGAAGCAACACAAGAAATGTTTCAAAAAGCATTGAAAGCAATAGAGGAAGATAGAGTTGATGATTTTAATTCCTATGTACGAGACAATCCAGATTTAGCTAGATTTCGTGAATCACAATTATTGTGGGAAGCAGCTAAAGCTAACAACACCAATATCGCGGAAATCCTTTTGGGATATGGTGCAAGTCCAAATGATTTCATGCCTAATCGTTCTACACCTTTACTAGAAGCCGTTAAAAATCGTAATACAGTGATAGTCAGGATGCTTTTAAACCAAAACGCGGATTCATCAGCCAATAAATTCGAAGCTTTAAAAGAAGCAATGATGACTGATCAACCAGCAATTATAGAATTATTGTCTCGTGATTTTAAGGAATGCGTGAAATCAGGGAAATGCAAAGAAAACCTCTGGGATAATAAATAAAAAGTTTTTTAAAAAATGAACACAAACAATCCTATTCTAAATAATAGGATTGTTTTTTTATTACATAGCGCATAAAAAGAGGTGCTTTTTTGCCTTTTAGTAAATATAAAAATAAATGAACCCTATCAAGCCGCTAAACCATGGAAAGCCCTCTGCACTCGCTTCATCAAAAGCTTCTTGAACAAGCTACAAAAAATCATTTTTTAATAGAAAATATCTATAAAACTAAGCCCGTCGATATCGTTGCCTTCATAAAAAAATCCCCCCACCCTCATGCTCCTACAATATATATATCTGGAGGAATCCATGGCGATGAACCTGCAGGATCTTTTGCTATACTGAAGCTCCTTGAAGAAGTTTATTTTAATGATGCAATAAATTGGATCATTATTCCCATATTAAATCCTACTGGTTTAGAACAAGGTACACGAGAAAATAAAGAAGGTTTTGATTTAAACCGCGACTATAAAACACCTCAAACAAAAGAAGTAGCTGCTCACCTAAAATGGTTTGAAAAATATCAAAATACTGTCTTTGACCTCTCCTTGTGTCTCCATGAAGATTGGGAAACACCAGGATTCTATGCCTATTCTATTTTACCATTGAAACATATGAAAATTCTCGATGATATCGTCCAAGCTGTATCGAAAGTTTCATCTCTAAATCTAGCAACTGAAATCGAAGGTCTACCTGCCAGTGACGGTTTTATCAAACACACAAACGAAGAATTTCAAAATATTATTAACAAAAGAGACGATTGGCCTGAAGCTTTCTTTTTAATTAATCGGCAAAAAACCCCTCATTTTCACTTCACCTTTGAAACGCCTTCCGAACAATCTATAGATGAGCGGAGCTTAATCCACTGCGAAGCTATCAAGGCCAGTATTAAGAGTTTTTTAAATAATAAGCAAAATAACCAAAATAATGCAAAACGCCTCGGTCCTTAACAAAAGCTCTATTGCAGATTTCGTTAGACAAACTTTGCAACATTGTAGCGAAGCCAATGCATCAGATATTCATTTTGAACCTACTTTTGATGAATTAAAAATTCGTTACCGAAAATATGGAATTTTTTATAACCTTCCTTCTATGCCAATAACCTTATCCAATAGGATACTCGCACATATTAAATCGATTGCCAATCTCAACGTCGCTGAATGCAATAAACCCCAAGATGGAAGGATTTCCCTTGAAATAAATGATAAACTTTTAAACTTTAGAGTTTCCACTATCCCTGCGAAATTTTCAGAAACACTTGTACTAAGAATTCTTAATTCTAAGTCATTGAATTTGAATTTCAATCAATTAGGCATGGAACCTATGTTAACTGAGAACATTCGCAAACTAGCCAAAAGACCTCATGGCATGGTTATTGTAACTGGACCAACTGGTTCCGGAAAAACCACTACGCTTTACAGTCTTTTACAAGATATTTACACCCCTACAAAAAAATACCTCACAGTGGAAGATCCCGTAGAATACATCATTCCCGGTATTTCGCAAATTTCAGTCAATCATGCCATTGGACTGTCTTTTTCCAAGGTTCTTCGAGCATTTCTGAGACATGACCCCGACGTCATTATGGTCGGAGAAATCCGCGACTTAGAAACAGCTCAAATTGCCATTCAAGCAGGTTTGACAGGCCACCTTGTCTTCACCACCCTTCATACAAGTAACGCTACTTCAGCAATTATTCGGTTGATCGATCTTGGATTAACTCCTTCATTGCTTGCGAGTTCAATCCAAGGAATATTGGCACAACGCCTCATTCGTAAATTTTGCAATATATGCCAAGGCAAAACGTGTTCGGCTTGCAATCATACCGGTTTTTTAGGAAGGACTGGTATATTTGAATTTATGCCCATAACCTCCGCATTAAGACAACTGATTTCACAAAATGCTTCTTTATATACTTTACAGACGCAAGCCCAGTCAGAAGGAATGACGACTCTCGAAGAAGCTGGAATCGATTTCGTTAATAAAGGCCAAACTTCCTTAGAAGAAATAAAATGTGTTTTGGATCAATAATTTAAGTATACTAATCTTACAAAAATTAATGATGAATATATAAAAATTAAAGTCAATTATATGAAGAAAAAAATTAACAGTTGACATTTTTTAAAATTGCATTATGATAATTCTTAGAGACTATGTTAGAACCAATTGAATTTGAAGTTATACAATCCCAGACAGGTTGCTATGCAGCTGCATGTCATGCTCATCGAATATACCTAGAAGGCGAAACCCTGCAAATGCTTTCAGATAATATCAGTACCGCCATTGAAAAGCATTTTCCAAATCCTTCTACACGTCCGTCTCCTAAATCTATTAACCTTATTCTTTATAAGGATATTGCGCTTAAATAAATTTCACAACCTCATTTCACTCTCTGACTTAGCATTCATTATGGATTTTATTATTATAAACCCCTTCATGTTTGTTAAAACCAGTTGGCACCTATGAAATTTTTTTAGTGGTTATGTTATCCATTTTTTGAATATAGAGGGTATTGTGTAATATGAACCAAAAAAATATACTTTTGAACTTAAAAAAATATTGCAATCTAGATTTAAAATTGGTTAAGTTATTTTAGAAATTGAAAAATGGTTTTTCAATTTCTTCTCAATACCCTCCCCACAAAAATGAACAAATTATTACTTACATCATTAATGACTATTGGAGCTGCGATGGTTTGCAGCAATGCATACTCGTTTCAACCCGACTACGAAAAGAAATTCATGGCTCCACTTGCCAAAGAAGATACAACCGAAATCGCCAAACAGTTAAAAATCTTACAGGCAACAGTCGACGCCTTATGTATCAAAACTCGCGGTTTTACGGCGAATATTGTCAGTGCAGATTTCTATGAGTTTCATAACTTCTACAACTTGACCATCAAGTTTTTGCAAGAAGCTTCTTATGAGATTTCAGAACGAGTTCGGTCCCTAGGCGTTATGGCCAATACAACAGTCGCCGATATACAGGAAATGTCCAAAGTCCAGGATGCTAAGTCCGTTTTGACCGATCCTAAAGACACCGTAGCCGAACTTGTAAAAGACTACGTAACGGTAAGTAACTTGGCGCGCGGCATATTCAGGATGGCGGCATCTATTGGGGACGCTGGAACCATTGCACTTACTTCTAAAACCACAAATCAGTTAGAACACTTTTGGTGGGAATTAGGAGTCATGGCTGAAGGCAGCAAATCAGTTAAGTAGGCTTAACAAAATATTACTAAAGTAGGCAGGCCTGTTAGGCCTGCCTACTTTAGTATTCTGCAGTCGACATTGAGTTCTTGCAAGACCTAGCTATTTTGTAATAACTCTATCAAGAGTTAATGCAAATAACATGGTTTTCAATAATTGTCAGAAGCGCTTGAGGGAAAAGGCTTTTTAATATACAATTATGCAAGATGATCAGGCCTTGCTTGAAAAAGAGCTTCTATGGTTGCTTGATGCTTGGGCTTCAAAATAAAAGATATAGTTTCGCCTTTCTAAAACCATATTTTCGAGCCTTCTTCACTCGCAAGTGCTCGACGTACCTCAGGTACGCCTGTGCGCTTGCTCGATCTGAATGTCATTATCTGGCATAAATTCAAGCGACCTTTGTTCATTTTAGAATGAAATTTGGTATTATGCCCTCGATGCTGGCCTTGTTGACCCTAAAACTCATATTATTGAACTAGGAGAAATTCTACAAAAAAAATGCCTACCTATAATGCTAATGATATAATAATCACAGATTTAACCGCTATTGCTGCACAAGATATTTTCCTCGCAGAATCAATATATACAAAGTTGAAGGCTACAACATATTATAAATAAAAAATTATTAATTAAATTATAAAATAAAAAACATGAATACTATAAAACAATCGATTCTAACTGTAAATCCAATGAAATTTGTTACTTTGATTTACTTCCTAATGATATAGCTGACATTAATTAAAACCCTTTGCAGCCTCATTAAATTGGGGTTTTGCTGAAAAAAAACGATACCTGCTTTCTCCTGCATCGCCAAGCAACGATGGCTTGTGAAGCTATTATATAATTGTTGACACATATTTTAAAATTTTAGTTGAATAAGGATCAAAAATAACTGAAGAGAGAAATAAGTCACGAGAGACTTACCTTGGTAAATTCTTTCCTATAGAATTTGTCCAAATTCTTCTTTAGTACATGCCAAAAGACGATCTGTCGCTGATCGAAAACTAGCATCTTTGTTTCTGAGTTCAAATATTGCTTGGATAGCATTATTTCTTGGTGATTTTTCCATACAATATTCCATTCCAAAGTTCATTCCTACCTGAACCGCTGTTTCGAGCATCGGAAATTGCAACAACTGTTTAATTCCACCAAAAATTATATCCTTAAATAGTGTTATGTTGCTTGGAATATTGACTTCAGGTTCAGGAGGGCTTATAAAAGAATTTATTTTTTGAAATATTAAGTCTGCGCCTTTGTCCATTCCGAAAAGATCTATGGCTGATTTGAATATACTATCTTTGCTTCTAGCCTCTATTATTGCGAGTACAGCTTTTTTTAAAAGAGGTTCAGGGAGAGCATTCTCAATCTTTATTTTAAATATTTTTAAACAAAAATCGATCAATGTCGCAGGCTCTGAATTGCGAAATGCTAAAAATTTTTTAATTTTTAAAAGAGTTAATTTTTTATCATCTGGGTTGGTTTGAAAACTCATTAAGATGTTATTTAGACCTTCATAATTTGCGGTTGAAAGATCTCTTTTGGGATCAATAAAAGAAATAATCTTTTTAAACAAAAGCTTATCGATAAATCCTTCAATAAAAGGATCTGTCAAAGATCTAAATTCCAAATCTTTGTTTCTCTTCTCTAGAATCGCTTTTCCCACCTTCTGCTCGGAAGTTCTTTTGTCACTGGATATCTTACTAATTTTTTCATAATATATTTTTTCACCAAAAATTATTAATCCTTCTTTCGTAATGCCGTTGGTAATGAATTCTTCCAATTCTTCTCGAGTAAATGGCTTAGATAAATCGCGCGGCTGAAACTTCTTGGAAGGCTGTGGATTTTTTATTGAATTTAATTTGATAGAAATCGAGCTGTTAATGTCACTTTGAAAATGAATAAATGAGCCCAGTGCATCGCGCGTCTGTTTGTCAAAAGTCTCCTTTAACCAAACATCGGTCAATGATCTGAAATCAGAGTCCTGACATCTAAAATCAATGATTGCTTTTAAAGCTTTATCCATCGGTGATCGTCTGTCCTCAGGAATATTTAAAATTTTTTCATTATATATTTCTTCTCCGATTAATATAGCCTCTTCTTTTGATGGCAAATGATCGATGACCGCCATAATTTTTTTGTGTAAATTTTCTAAATCATTTCTATCAGATTTTTTTTCAATACAATTAGAATTCGAATTCTCTAAAACTTTTCCAGGTTCTTTAGGAATTGTTTGCTCGGAATTAGTTTGAAAGAGACAAGGTTTATTTTTAGCATTTATACAATTTTTTTCAGAAGTATGATTTATAAATCCAAACAATAATAGATAAGTATAAAAAGGATCACAAAAATTTATAATTCCAGCATAAACAATACCAAAAAAGATAGCAGTCATCTTCTTTTGTTCATTTTGTTGTTTGTTACAAAGCCATACAAATAAACCTACTATTAAAACAAATGTTATCGGGCCGGCGTATCCAGTATTTGAAAGCAAAGTGTAAGGGGTAATAAAAAAATTAAGCAATTGACTGACAATAAGTTGATAATTTTCAGACAAAGCTATGTATGTTTTGAATTGTGTGAAAAGATTGGCTAGCCCTTCGTTTATGGAAAATTGCCCTAAATAAGAATCAATTCTATAATCCACAAGTGATTTGATCGTAGAAGCGATAACGGGTGGAAAATACATGAAGCATTTTGCAGCAACAACCCCAGCAATACTTTTTTTACAATAGTCGAAAGTCGTTAATGGTTGCTGGCTTGCATCATCTTTATCGGCGGAAGAAACATTGTAGCCAGCAAATGCAGTACAAATTAAAAAATCTACAGTCGTTTTATTAAAATCTAACATATTTTTTAACAGTTGAAGAAATTTTTAACTTCTTTTGTTTTATAGTTTGAAACTATTAAACAAAATTACGACTTGGTAAAGCTTTTTTTCTATTACTTTTAGATTAGGGAACAAAAAATTGAGGAAGCCGACCGCTGATGGCTTTCTATAGAACAACTGTCTCTAGAAAAGAAGTATACTGACTGACAAAAAACTTAATAATCTCATAATTAAAATATGAATACATTGTCTAATAAACTATAACTTATACCATTTTAATTTGGGAAATGGTATTAGCAACCTATCGAAGATTAGCGCAAGATATTGCTGTGGTTGTATTTAGTAGTGGAGTTGCGTTCGGACTTGCTAAAACGAGCTTTTATACTAATCCAATTGTTGGAATTATTAGTATAGTAAATATAAGAATAAAAAAAATAAAATATTAATCTGTTTTTCAAATCGATTCAAAATATGGTTTAATTATAAGTAATGGTTTGAATATGTATGAAACAGATGATGAAAAGGTTATCGAACTTTATCGAAATTTTTATCGAACCGTTACGTCTGGATAGAATTTAATCCATGATTTAAAAAGATTCCGAGAAAAATATGAATTAGTGTCAGACATCATTGTAAAGATCATGACAGCAAGAAATTATAGTTCACATTAGTTAATGTATTTGCAAGTTGCTGAAAAAAATTGTATCTGTCTTCTCTAGTATTGACAATACAGTGAAAATACTTTCACATAAACAAGCTCATTTAATGAGCAAACTAATACAATCTATCAATTTTCATCAAAATGCTTGCAGTAGTTTCATCAGGTTCATTATTGGGTATTCAGGCCCTCCCAATTCAAGTAGAAGTGAATACAGGAGAAGCAGGTGAACTTCGCTTTATCTTAGTAGGGCTACCAGATGCCGCAGTTAAAGAATCCCAGGACCGCGTATTCTCGGCGCTGATGAATTGTGGATTTCGTATCCCTGCAACACGCACTACAATTAACCTCGCTCCAGGTGATATCCGTAAAGAAGGTCCATTATACGATCTCCCTATTGCTCTAGGCATACTAGCAGCAACAAGACAAATTCCAATAGATAGCCTGAACGACTACGTTATCGCAGGGGAACTCAGCCTTTCTGGGAAAACTCGCGATATTAAAGGAGCCCTAGCGCTAGCCCTGCTTGCAAAAAAAGAAGGTAAAGCAGGTGTGCTTCTTCCAAAGAAATCCGCAGAGGAAGCCGCACTGGTAGAAGGCATCTCAGTCTTTCCAATCGATTCTTTAGATCAAGCCGTCCGCTTCATTGCTGGACAAATTACTATCCCTCCACTACCATCAAATGCAAGCCCTTTTGCTCAGCACCCTAGAGACCATAATCTTCTGGATTTTTCCGAAATTAAAGGACAAAAGGCTCTGCGACGTGCCGTAGAAGTCGCCGTCGCCGGAGGACATAACCTCCTCATGATCGGCCCTCCCGGATCAGGAAAATCTATGATCGCTAAAAGAATACCCTCCATCATGCCTCCTCCCACTCTCGAAGAGTTCCTTGAAATTCTCAGCATTCAGTCTGCCGCAGGTATCACTCTTTCTAACGAAAATCGCTGCTTTCAACGTCCCTTTCGCTCGCCCCACCATACCATAAGCGACGTCGGGCTCTTGGGTGGCGGCAGCATACCCGGTCCAGGAGAAATTTCTCTTGCGCATAATGGAGTCCTTTTCATGGATGAGCTTCCAGAATTCAAACGTTCCGCGCTAGAAGTTCTACGCCAACCTCTCGAAGACGGTAACGTCACCATTTCCCGAAGCGCAGGAAAAATCACCCTCCCTTCCTCTTTCATCCTTGTAACCGCAATGAATCCCTGCCCTTGCGGCTATCTTGGCGATAAAAAACGTGAATGCCGATGCACCGTCCCTCAAATCGAGCGATACCGCAATCGTCTCAGTGGCCCTCTTCTTGATAGAATAGATATTCATATAGAAGCTCACTCCCTTCCCATCGACGAACTTCAATCCCAATCTCTGGGCGAAAGCTCTCAAACCATTTCGTCACGAATAGCTTCAGCCCGAAAAATTCAACATAACCGCATCAATACTTGCAATGCAAGAATGAGCAATAAACAAATCAGGACACACTGCCAGACGACTGCAGAACAATGCCAAATTTTACAACAAGCCATGGAACAACTCAATCTCTCAGCACGAGCTTACGACCGCATACTAAAAGTCTCCAGAACCATTGCTGATCTCGAACACTCTCCTGATATTCAAACAGCTCACCTATTGGAAGCCATCCAATACCGAACCTTAGACCGCAATACTTTCTATTAAAATGAAAAAAATAGGCATATTAGGGGGCAGCTTTGACCCTATACATTACGGGCATATCGCAATCGCACAAGATTCGATACTCCAATTCGGGCTGGACCTAGTGTTTTTCATGCCCACAGCCCAATCTCCACTCAAAGGTCACTCTCCCTGTGCTCCCGCTTCTTCGAGATATAGAATGATTGAATTAGCTATAAAAAATCAGCCAAAATTCGAAGTCCTCGATTGGGAAATTCTCCGCAGTGGCACAAGCTATACTATAGATACCGCAGTGCTATTGAAAAAACATTGGCCAGATACAAATTTCTATTGGATAATAGGTTCAGATTTGCTATCCTCTCTTCCTAAATGGAAAAATATCGATCAACTCACCCAATTAATAGAATTTATAGTCGTCCAACGCGCACCATCACAAACTTCTCTAACCTCACTCGACTCCCTACCAAATCTAAAACTCCACGTCATTCATAACCCTCTTTGCCCAATAAGCTCTTCAGAAATTCGTCAAGCCATTGAAAACCATCAACCCATCGATAATTTTGTTCCACTAGAAGTCAAAAATTATATTCTCATAAATAAACTCTATGAATCCAAATCTTAAAAAAACACTATCAATCATCAAACACTGCTATAATACTCTCGATGATAAAAAAGCAATCGACATCAAAGTCCTAAAACTTATTGGAAAGTCAAACATCACCGATTACTTTATAATCGCCACCGGCACGTCGGATCCTCACCTGCGAGCCCTAAAAAACGCCTTAGAAAAAAATCTCCATGAACTAGAACTCAAAAATATAAGAGTCAATTATGCTCCCGATAGTGGCTGGGTAGTCATCGACGGTTTCGACTTTATGGTCCATCTCTTTCTCGGAGAGCAACGTGAATTCTACGGTCTAGAAAATCTCTGGAAAGACGCCGAAGTTGTCGACATCAATCAGATTCCTCCCCTCACCCCCTAGGATGAGCCCATTGATGAACTTCTTTTAATCGTTTAAAATCCACATGCGTATAAATCTGCGTAGTCGATAAACTCACATGTCCTAAAAGTTCTTTCACAATTCTTAAATTCGCTCCTTCATTCAACAAATGCGTCGCATAAGAATGCCGTATTTTATGCGGTGTAATATCCATCGGTAATTCTGCCAAAGCCAAATATTTCTTCAAAATCAGTTGCACCTGCCTTACCGATAGTCTTCCTTTTCGATTATTCAGAACAATTGGAGCTTCTCGACTAATATCAACCGCAAACTCATCGCGAAATTTTTTTAAACACATTAACCCCACTTCCCCCAATGGACATTTCCTTTGCTTTGAACCTTTCCCCATTACAGTAGCAACGCCACTACTCCAATCAATATCCCCATAATTTAGCCCCACCAATTCACTTACTCTTATTCCTCCTCCATAAAGTAATTCCAAAATCAATCTATCCCTCCATCCCTGAAAAGGCTCATTTATTTTTTCTTCAATCAACCCTATAGGACTTTGTAATAACCGTACCATCTGTTTTTCAGTCAAAAAAATAGGCAAAGGCTTAGCCAATTTTGGCAATACAACTCCTCCCCAAGGATTATTATCAATATACTTAAATTTGATTAAATAATTAAAAAATGTTTTGAGCCCAGAACACCAATTATGCAAAGTACGCCGACTATGCGTATGCTGAAATTCTATAACAAACCCCTTAATTTGCATTTTTGTTACAGCTTTCAAATCACCAGACCATTTTTCACGCTCTTTCAACCATTTGAAAAACGTAGTGATTGCCTGCCCATAATTCCTGCATGTATATTTCGATAAATGCCGTTCAGAACTTAAATGATCCAAAAATTTATCAATCGGTATACTGATGCCGGATATCTTCAAATCAATTTCCTAGATTGTCTATAAATCACTATTAAAGCGAAAGCATAAATCAAATGATTCATAAAATTATTAAGAAGCTGCTTTTTGTTATCCTCTTTATCGAGGTTACTCTGACCCTCATCTTTATTTTGAACTACTTCTTTAGTCGTAGCCACTTCAGTACCTTTTTCAGGTTCTTCAGGAGCTTTGGCTACAGATTGAGCTTCAACTTCCGTATGTTTTCCTAGCACCGTATCAAATATACTTTGCATTTTTGGGAACATAAAAATCGCAATTGCCGTCAAAATTGCAGCAAGAAGAATTCCTTGTATGAAATCAGAAATAAACCTCATGGGAGCCAATATCAAAGCATATAATAGAGCATAAACAATACCCACCAATAAACAAAATCCTCCTCCAACCGCATAGATATAGGACATATTGGCCTCTGGACCCAATATCATTCCCCCAAGCGTCAATGCTGGATTTTGTCCCTGTAAATAAATTAAAATTTCTAAAAGCAAAGTTGCAAAAAATCCACCAACTATTGCTCTTCCAAAACTAAAGTGATAACCCCCAGAAGATTCATGCTGTACAGTCTTTTTTTCCATAATGAAGTGTTTAAATTTTTTAAGTAAAGGGAATTTCTACCGTTTGTTTTTCTTGAATACAAGCTTTTTCACTCACAATTCATTTTTTCACGGGGCAACACATTAAAATTTTAAATTTATGAGTACTCGACTAAACTTAATCCTATTTCGAGTTCCTTTTTTATTTCCTCGATCTCTTTAACTTCAAATTGATAATCCTATTATAAGACTCTTCTATTTTTTTATCATCAATCTCACCACAAGCCACTAATTTTTCTATAATATCGACCGCTTCCTTAGTTTGATCTTTTCTATGATTTGCCAAGATTAACATATTAATTCCAGCATTAATAGTACTTTTGAGCGTATCCTCAAAACTGTATTCATTTGCAATAGCTCCCATGCACAAATCATCTGAGACTATTACTCCTTGAAATCCCATTTCTTCACGGAGGAGTTTGGTTACCATTTTTTCAGAAAATGTCGCAGGAACTGCACTCGGATCCAAATCTTTATTGATTACATGAGAGATCATAATCATATCATCATAATCCTCATCTATGAATTGTTTGTAGGGTTCAAGTTCTCTATCACCCCAAGTTGCAGTAACATCCACCATCCCTCTATGAGTGTCTCCATTGCTGCTTCCATGACCTGGAAAATGTTTTAAAGACGTTACTAATCCCCATCCATGCATACCCTTTACAAAAGCTTTCGCTTGTTTAAAAACAAGACTCGGGTTATTAGAAAAACAGCGTTCTCTTTCATAAATAAAATTATTTTCATTGACTGCCACATCGACGACAGGAGCAAAGTTCAAATTTACCCCCAAATCTTGCAAGTACTCAGCAAGCCTACTCGCATAAGAATAGGTATAATCGCTACAATTTATTTTCCCTAATTCTTTTGCACTCATGTCTTCTTGCAAAAAACCGCGCTCCTTGGGTAAGGGATTTACCCAGCCTCCTTCTTGGTCAATTCCTACAAAAAGTTCTCCTTCTGCTCTTTTCCTATACTGGATGCTATATTCTTTGATCTGTGCAATGAGTGTGCGCAATTGTTCTGGACTGATTACATTTCGAATCTCCCATTTTCCTTCTTCAACTTCTTTATCAGCAAAAATTATTACTCCTCCAACATGATAAGTTGAAATGTTCTGAGCAATTAAACTATCTCGATTAAACTGATTTTCATGAAACCCAACTATCAACATTTCCCCTATCTTGTCACGCAAATCTTGATTCACTTCTACCTTAATATTTTGTGAAAGCAATACGGCCACAGACACCGACATCACCATCAAACAACAGCCAAATAGTCTTTTCATAAACAGTATTCTTCTAAAAATACTTTGAAACTTGCCCAATTTTTTTCTTCCCAACTGGATTTCTCACTCAAATATAATCCCACTTGCCCCTTTCGATTCGAGTCATTACCAAAAAGCATAAAAAAAGCATCTCCATAATCCTCAATTAAAAAAGCATCCTCGGGCAATTTTCTATACTCTTCCGGCTGGAAAACAGTTTCACGAATTAATTTGTTTTTATGAACAATATTTGAGCGAAGATTTTTTGAAATTCCATAAAGCCTTCCTCCATTCCAGCTGGCATATCCAAAGCGTCTTAAAAACTGCTTATATTCTTCAGGAAAACTTATATTCAACGCTTTTTCTGCTTCACTAATCGATTTGTCACCCTGCGCTTCTCCATGCTCGAATCCCTCTTTTTCTGCTAATTTATTAAATATTTCTGCGAGTTCCATAATGATTTTTTAAAACTAATCAAACCTATCATTACACTCAAGTATAATCTATTTGGTAAAACTGATAAAACCTCGACACCTAGACTGCCAAGACTAAGCTTATCGTATAGTGTGGTAATTAATTTCGCGATTAATTGTTTCGGGAATAGCGTGATAAATTGTATCGGTAACACATTCACAACAAAAACGCACAAATAGAATGTAAGCAAAAACCTGATACCCATAATAAATACCATAACCGACACCTGCTAATAGCAATACTCCACCACCTATACCAAATCCCAATCCCAAAATAAAAGGAGTATTGGAAGGTACAGGAGGTGTTTCCTTACAACACCCAAATAGCACATAGCTTTGACCTGTCTCGCTATTCATCTGTGAAACGCCAATCATAAGATCGTTGATACCATCTGCATTAACATCTCCAGGTCCTCCTACAGAAATAGCACCAGAGCTATAACCTGCATTATTTATAATAAATCCATTTTGACCATTGAGACTTTCAACATAAACTGCCGCTGGCCATTGTTCTTTACTACCAAAGATTACATAGCTTTGACCTCGTTCTGAAATTGTCATCATCCTACTACCAATCAAGATATCATTGATACCATCTTTATTAATATCTCCCGTTCCACTTACTGTATAACCAGCATTCGTTTGGCCATTTTTACCATTAATAGAAAAACCATTAGTGCCATCGAGATCAGAGAGCTTGATCATTGCAGGCCAATTCTCTTTACGGCCAAACACTATATTACTTTGACCTACATTGTTATTAGCTTCAGGAGCTCCGATCAAGATATCATCTATCTTATCTCCATTCACATCTCCTACATTACTAACACGAAGCCCCTCCGTACTATTCGAACCAAACCCATTGATTGTAAAGCCATTAGTGCCATTAAGGTTGGCAATGTTGACTGTTGCAGGCCATTGCTGCTTACTGCCAAATACAACATAAACTTGATTTGCAAGATCAGTCCCTATTAAAATATCATCTATACTATCTCCGTTAACATCACCCGCCCCGCTTGTAAATTCCCCACTACCACCGACAGACTCAACAGCATTGATAGTAAAACCATCAGTACCATTCAGATTACTAACATTAAACATTAAAGGCCATTGCTGTTTACTACCAAAAATTACAAAACTTTGCCCCACATCGTCATTGGCACGTGGAGCGCCAATCAAAATATCATCTATATTATCTCCATTAATATCTCCTGCTCGTTTGCATAATCCAATTTCATAGTTAGTTCCAATTTCATAATTAGGGTTAGAAGGAAGATTAATAATAAAACCAAGACTATTATTGAAATTTGCAAGATCAATTCTTCTAGGCCATTCTTGTTTGCTGCCAAATAGAATATAGGCTTTGTCAGCACCAATAAGGATATCATCCACATTGTCTCCGTTAATGTCCCCTGTTCCAGTAATACAACCTACGCCATTAATACCATTAATAATACAACCATTAGTACCATTCAAATTAGCCAGGTAAATAGTTGTAGACCAAGCTTTATTGCTACCAAATAGTAAATAACCTTGTCCTTTAAAGGCATTAGATCCTGGAGCTGTGATCAACATATCATCTATACCATCTCCATTCACATCTCCAGCTCCATTTACAATAAAGCCAGCAAAATCCTTTTGGTAAATACCATTGATCATAAAACCATTGGTACCATTAAGATCACTCAACTCAAAGACTGCTGGAAAAGTTGCATGTAAGTTCAGAGCATATACTATGTAAGCAAAAGTACTGATCAAAATAAAAAGGCCCCTCTTAAAATTATAGCATTTTTTCATAAAAAAATTATATTGATGCGTAAAAACGGCAATAAAAAGACATTAAAAGATCATAGTATAAAAATCAAATATTTTTTATCAAAATTTAATTCTCGTACTTTTCTTTTGGTATTTTGCGATAAGATCAACGGACTAAATTTCTAAAATTTTAAATTACTTTTTTCTTGCCAAAAGCAATTTGTATTTTCATATTCTACCTATCCTTAATTGTGCCCAGGTGGCGGAATGGTAGACGCTGTGGACTTAAAATCCATTGATCGTAAGGTCGTGGGGGTTCAAGTCCCCCCTTGGGCACCATTCATTTATGTTCTATATTTTCCAGAAAAAAAAGCAGTCTTAATGGCTGCCTTTTTTTTTACCCAACTACAAAAAGAAAAGTGGCGAGACCCGGATTTGAACCGGGGACACAAGGATTTTCAGTCCTCTGCTCTACCAACTGAGCTATCTCGCCGAATATAGAATGACGATACTCAACGTACCGATAACGTCAACTGAATTTTTATTTTTTTTCATGTAAATAACACCAAAACTCAGATCACTTCATAAAATTGCAACTTTGTTTGAAAATTTTAATAATATAGCATATATTTAAATATATTTACTTAAACATAATAATTCATTATAAAGAAATAAAAAATCCGATAAAAAATGGAGATTAAACAACTATATTACACTGTAGAATACTTTCGAAAATGGACTGAGATAGCACCCTATGGTTTTTCTATAAATATCCCTGGCGGAGAAATTAGGGCTATAGACACTAAAAGCTCCAATACATTTCAAGAATACGTACCAGTGAATACACCTATAAAAGTAGTAAAAGCTAAAGGAGAAAATGGCATATTTCCCAATGAGGGAAATGTGGTAATCTGTACTATACCACTCAATGAATTGCTACAAAAAGGTTCAGTACAAATCATGGATGAATCTTCGAAAGCACAAATCACATTAAAGGGTGTAATATTATATGGCACTATGGTTAGAATAACATTAAGCCTATAAATTTCCAATAAATCCTACTGACTTCTTCAAGTAATTAATGCTTTAATATCCTCTAATCCTATTTTTACATTTACTGCTTCACTGGACTCAAATAAATCTTCCAGCAAATGTGCCTTCATTTTTTGTAAATCCAATACTTTTTCCTCAATAGTATCACTCACTATCAGTTTGATACTTGTAACAATTTTCTTTTGCCCAATCCGATGCGTCCGGTCTGTTGCTTGCTCTTCTACAGCCGGATTCCACCAAGGGTCAAAATGAACTACAATATCTGCACCTGTTAAATTAAGTCCCACTCCTCCAGCCTTTAATGAAATTAAAAAAATTGGAATTGTAGAATCATTATTAAAGCGATCACAGACTTCTAAACGATTTTTTGTAGATCCATCCAAATAACAATAAGAAATATTTTGAGATTCTAATTCACTTTTTAATAATTGAAGAACAGATACAAATTGTGAAAAAATAAGCATCCTATGACCACCATCAATACTTTCTTCAATGAGTTCTTTAAGAGCACGCAATTTTGCCGAATTTTCTCCAGATATTTTCTCATCAATAATACGAGGATCAGCGCAAATTTGTCTTAATCGCAATAACTGCGTAATAGCCATAAATCGAACTTTACTATCGCTAGCTCCAGACATCTCTAATTCAAAGATTGCGCGTTGCGTCTTCTCTTTATATTCCTTATACATCGCAGTCTGAATACTATCCATTTCACAAAAGAGCGTTTTTCGAATTTTTTCCGGCAACTCTGGAGCGACCAAAGCCTTTGAACGTCTTAAAATATACGGGGCAACTTGTGCACGCACCCTATCATCATGCCACTTGCGTTCTTCTCGTTTTAATGTTGATGGCAAAGATACCAAATAACCTGGCATAAGAAATTCAAAAAGTGAACGCAGATCATCGAGACTATTTTCAATCGGTGTACCTGTAAGCAAGATCCGTCCTTGTGCACATAATTTACGAAGTGCACGGGCATTTTGCGTATAACGATTCTTTATATGCTGGGCCTCATCAGCTATTACTGCATTAAAATCGATATTATGAAATAATTCCGCATCACGAATTAAAGTTCCGTACGACGTAATAATTAAATCATAGGAATCAAAAACATCAAAGGTCTGCAATCTATTTTGTCCATGATGACAAAACACTTTACAAGAAGGAATAAATTGCTTTACTTCACGGCGCCAATTTTCAACCAATCCCGCAGGACAAACCACAAGCGAAGGAGTTCCCTTCAATTGGGAAATCGCATAGATGAACGCTAGTGCCTGTATAGTTTTCCCTAACCCCATTTCATCAGCTAAAATCCCCCCCAGTTCGTTATTATATAAATGATAAAGCCAAGCGACGCCTATACGCTGATATCCCCGCAGCGTTTCATAAAGCGCCAACGGTAGATCTGGCATTTTAAGATGCGCTACTTCTTTAAGCGCTTTACTGCGCATTTTCCAAGTTTCAGGTGTTTGTAAATTCTCGCCAATAAGGTCATTTATCAAATCTTCACTATAAGGCAATTGTGCTGCATTCAATTTTAAAGAAAATTTAGAAGCAAGAGGACGATTGACCTCGCCAGTTAACTCCCGCTGTGCTTCCACCATTTTTTCAATAAGATAAGGAGGGATAAGAGTAATCGATCCATTTTGCGACTCCGCATAATATTGGCTACGCGCAAGATTTTCACGAACCGTATTTTCATCAAATCCAGGGGTTCTTAAAGTTAAACTAAGACTTAAATCTTCAGACGTCGTACATTCTATTGACGCTACTTTAAGTTGACCTACTCTCTCCTGGAAATTCTTTGTAAAAACTGCCTTAAATTCCGTTTTCAAACAATCCCAATATTTGGCCAAAAAATTCAGCACCTTGTGCCTATCCCGTAACCACCACCTTCGATTCGCAGGTTCCAGTTGAAACTTATTGTCTTTTAATAAATCCAATGCCCTTTCATACATATCACTATTTCTTGAAGGCAATGCTATCGAAAGATACTGCGTCGACCCATCCACATTTAAAGCCGTTACAGCATCCGAAATACTTTTTGTAGACTTAGCTGTAATCTTTGTAGTAACGCCTTTCGTTGGCAAAGTACTTGGAGCTGGAAAAACTGGAGTTTCTTCCAAAAATTCATAGACCCCTGGAATTCTATTATTGACCCAAGGAAGCGGCAAAGGACCTTTATCCAAACGAAAGACATTGGGTAAGCCTACACAAAGATCAAGAAGCCGTCGGAGCCTACTTCGGTCTAAACGTAACATACCAAATATTGGAGGACCCTGACACCATTCTTCCAACAAACAGACTATTTGCCCAAAGGGATTAGCTAAAGTATACACCAAAGTACGATCGATTTTCTCTGGAGGAAGAATATGGCCATTCACTACTGCTTCTATTTTTACAGCAATAGCATCGCGGGGCGCAGAAGCTTCAAGATTTGGGGGCAAGCAAATCCGAAATTCAAGCTTGTTGCCTGAATTTTCCGATACTTTAAAAGATTTAATTTGCGAAGTAATACCTAGTCAGTCGGAGGATTCCAGTTTGAAATTAATAGTACTTTGCCTTTTCGATGAAATTCTTCTTCATGTTTGATAGCTTCTTTAACGTCAGACAATGCATATTTCTTCTCTACTGGAATCACTATAATGCCCTTTCTCATAAAATCAAATATAGAATTAAGCACCTCTTTAAATATATTCATTTTCAGTTTTGAAAATAAAGAAAATCCTTTTAGCGCAATATTATTAGACATTAATGGCCCAACAGGAAAAATAATAGGCTCCGTAACAAGACTTCCATAAGAAACATGAATACCTCCAGGGGCGAGTGCTGCTACCAAATCAAGGATCGTATGGCCACTAACTGCATTCAAGGCCAATTTTGCCTTATTACAGTATTTTTCATCTTTAAACCATTCTGAATCTTGTTGAACAACCTCATTTGCACCCATTTCTTTCAAAGGTTTTTCCCATAAAGCAACATCTCGAACTACATTAATTGTTTTAAACCCAAAGTGTTTTGCCATTTGAATAATACACATACCCACTGAAGAATTTGCAGCATTTTGAATAATCCAATCCCCTGGCGCAAGCGTAACAAAATCATGCAAAAGAAACCATGCAGTCGGCGGATTAATAAAAGCCATTGCTGCCATTTCAACAGGTATATCATTGGGTATATAGGTGAGTTCATCAGGATTAACAATCACACTCTCTTGCCAAGCCCCACCTGGGGGCATATTAACATGCTTATTTAATAGCGCTTTATCAATCATTTCTCCAACTGCATAGATTTCCCCCACCCCTTCAACTCCTGGAATTCCTGGCAATTGATTCATCGGAGGATATCCGCCTGAAATAATAATATCGTCAACCGGATTAATAGGACTAGCTAGCAACCTTACTGCCACCTCTCTTGGCCCAGGTTTAACTAATTCTAGTGTTTCCAGTTGAAGCACATCAATTGGTGAACCAAATTGATGGTAAGTAATTTTAATAGGATTTAAATTCTTCATAAACAAAACCTATCATAATATCTCCTATTTTTCAAAATTTAGAACATATTATTTTTTACTTCCATTTAATTTAAAACCCATACTTCATGTTTTGTTATTCGTATTTCCCCAAGTTTGCAAATTATCCTCAAGCGTAGTATCTTGTCTATAGGTTTTCCGCACTTGATAATTTTACTGCTTTATAAATATAAACATCAAACGACCAATGCAATGTTAGCCGTTTGATATACTATAGTTAAAACTTAAAAGATCTGATTTATTTAAAAACACAACTCACATAAAACTATAATTACAAAATTGTCAATTTTTTGGGAATTAAAAATTTAATAACCTGAGTTTCGTCTAATTAGTTAGAGCTAGAGCGGGAAGTTGATGTTTAATAGAGGGTTTTTTAGGTTGTTTCATATAGGCAATAATACCGCTAAGCATATTGGTCATAAAATTATTCACACTTCTATGACGTGAATGCTCGATTTGAGACATATTTTTTAATTGGTCATTAATCGTTTCGATGATACAACGCTTTCTTAACAAGATTTTATCTTGCAAGTGAATAAGCTGCTTTTTCATGCCTTTTCTCATCCCTGTAAATAATGTTGTACCTTGTTTTAAGAGATAATCACCGAGTGTTTTTGAGATGTATCCTTTATCCCCAAAAAGTTTACCCCATAATTCTTTAGCTAAATAAGGAACAGGTGTTCTGTCATCAACATTGCCTGAAGTAATAGTAATGGAAAGTATTTCTCCAGAATCGTTAACAATCAAGTGCAATTTGAAACCAAAAAACCACCCAATAGTGGATTTACCTTTTTTAGCAATTCCTCTAAAAACTTTATTGCGATTCATTCTCTTAGGCTTGCAAACTTGAATAGTGGTACTATCAATAAAATTGATACCCGAAACTTCACCTCTTAAATTACGGGCATAGGCACACAAAAGCAAAAGACACCTGGGAATTAAACGAACAAACCATGAATAGCAAACAAGATCTGGAAACTCTTTATTATAAAACGCAAGCAAAATAGGATTCCATTGGACATGATGTTGTTTAACGAAGTCATCGACTTCACAAAATAGTTTTACGATATTACAAAAAAGCAAAGGCACTCATTAAGAGTGCTTTTTCATTAATATTCAAGCCATTTTGATGACGAAACTCAGGTTAAAAAGCTATTTTTTTAATTGCATTTTTTGATTTTAAATAATTTCTTAAAATGCTATTGACATTAATGATTATCTATTCTCTAATAAACCTATTTAAAATATAAATACAAAAATTAACTACTTAATATGAATACTAAACAGATCACCATCTCTAATAAAAGCGTCAACGCAATGCTAACGCAAGCCAACTTAAACAATCCTTTTACGCAGCATGTTATAGAAGGGCAAGCGGGTCAAAAGAAAAGACTTACTGTTTCTCTGATAAACTCATTAAATGGCTACAACTATTCGGATCTCAATGCCCGTGATCTAGTACTAGGTTTGTCAAATCCTTTCAAATGTTCAACTACTTTGCGAGGTCGTGATTGTTTTGATTCACTCAACTCCGTTGCACTCGTATTGAAGATTCTTCCGTATATTCAACAATGTTCAAACGACCATCTTGAAAGATTAAGTGCGAATGATTTTAATTTTTATTTACAGGACTTCACAAGTAAGCTTGAAATATTTATACAATCGATTGGGAGCAATAAATGCATGGATTTTAGAGAATCCCTTGCAAGTCAAAATTTAACTCATGAGCTAGAACAATGCTATATTGGAGAAATGAAACTAAGTTTTAGGCGATTAAAGAATAGTGGTCTCCTTGATGATTTGTATGATAAAATCCCCAGTGCAAACGGCTTTTTAGAATTAATGGCGAATATTGTCCCGGAATATCAACGCTCGGGTATAGAGGATACTAGGTTGATTCCTGAAGAGCCGAGTTTGATATGGTTAGAACATTATTTGAGAATAGAAACTATCAAATTAAATAGTTATGGAGTACTTTCATGTTTTATATGTAAATGTAGCGTCCCTCAAGAATTGTTCAATAATGTCTTATATGACACGATGCATTTTATAAATAGACATTTTATATTGCTTGATCAAAAGTCAGCAAATCAAGTAAAGTCGATGATGTGGGCAATATACGATGTTATAATGAGCTTGTCTGATTTCAAGAAGATGGATGTCATCAGATTGAGACTATTTGAAAGACTATTAAAAAACAATTTTCTGGATGCAGAAAGAAAAATCGCATTGGCTAAAAATATAGTAAATAACTTGAGTTTTTTTAACAAAGAAGTCGAATTTGTTGCTTTGCGTATCCTTTGCTATTTAATAGAGAAAAATTTCAGGGATAATTCCCAAGAAATACTTCAAACAGATCAACGAATGGCAATTGCAGTGATACAACAGCGTGTAAAACAATGGGAAAAAAATAATGTAATACCTGATTTAGTTAATGTGTGTCGAAGTTTTTTTGAATTCCTCTTCCTTAATAATTTAATTGATCCCTACGAAGGAAATGACATCATTGAAAATTTATATTTTCTGAATAATATTAATATCGTTTACCAATTTGTTTATCAAGACGAGCTGAGTGTTTGTGCAGGCCTCAGCAATCCATGTACTAAATTATTTATCACCAATTCTAACGATTCTCCCACAGACCAAGAAACCTTTCCTGAGTCTAGCGAAAAGCAAATAGTTGAATATCAAGGTGCCAGTTCTATAGAATCCACTCAAAATCAAGACACTGAAACCCACCGAAACAAAATGTTGATTATGTTCTTTTTAGTTTTACTTATATCACTAATGTCTCCTTATCTTCTCTCGTCTGATAATTAAGGATTTATTTGGTATTTATATGAGTTCCCAAATTCAAGTGGCCTTTGGTCATTTTAATTTGGGAATTGATATTATTTTATTCTTCACCTTTAAGCGCTTTTAAATAGATATCCAATGAGCGATTAATTGCTTCAGTAATAATCTGTTCATAGTCGTCCTTGCTTCCTCCAAGTTGCGCTTTTTCAAGACTCATTAATATACTCAAGCCGATCTCTTTTTCGAATAATTGCTGGAGGAAATCCATTTTTTAATAAAATTAAATTCATAACCTGAGTTTCGTCTAATTATACCATTTCCCAAATTAAAATGGCTAAAGGTCACTTGAATTTATGCCAGATAATGACATTCTGATCGAGCAAGCGCACAGGCGTACCCGAGGTACGTCGAGCACTTGCGAGTGAAGAAGGCTCATTAGATGGCATAAAGGCAGTAGGAAGTGCTATTGCTGAAATAATGACTGGAAGTATTATGCTGACCCTTGCTGCTAAAGCACTCCGAAGCCCGACTAAATTTATTTTTTTTCTCGACAATTCAAACAAAATAACATTATATCAAGTCCACTGGCTAAGGAAGGATGGCAGAGTGGCCGATTGCGGCGGTCTTGAAAACCGTTGAGCCGCAAGGCTCCGGGGGTTCGAATCCCTCTCCTTCCGCCACTTAAAATTGATTTTTTAATCCTTCTGATTGAAGTTTTTTATTATTCACCTACTCTTTTTATATTAGTTTTTTCAAATGATAGATATTGATTCACTCACCTTAAGCTATGGAAGCAAAGTAATATTTGATGCCATTTCTGTAAATATTTTGGCTCGAGACCGTATTGGCCTAGTCGGATCAAATGGTGCGGGTAAATCCACTCTTTTGAAAATTTTAATGGGCCTAACCGAATTTGAATCCGGAACAATCAACTGTGCTAATTATGTTACAATCGGCTACCTCCCTCAAGACGGTATTGTAGCTTCCGGTAAAAGCCTATTTAAAGAAGTAGAGTCTGCTTTTGATAATATTTTAACTCTCAAAAAACAACTCGACGACGCTAACCTCCGTCTCGATGACCTCATGCCTGATAACGAAGAATACTACGATCTGCTCGAAATCATTGGCGCACTCGAGCATCGTTTAGAAGATTTGGATGCTGCTAAGCTAAAGTCAAAGATTGAAAAAGTCCTTATGGGCCTTGGTTTCTCACTTCCTGATATGGATAGAGATTGTTCAGAATTCAGCGGCGGTTGGCAAATGCGTATTGCTCTTGCAAAATTACTCCTACGCGAACCCTCCTTATTACTTTTAGACGAACCTACCAATCACTTAGACTTAACTTCTTTACGATGGGTCGAAAATTATTTAAAAAAATATGAAGGTGCCTTAATTATTATTTCTCACGATCGCGCCTTTTTAGATGAATTATGTACCCGTATTTTTGCACTTTCTTTAGGCAAACTCGAAGCCTATGCTGGAAACTATTCATACTTTGAAAGAGAAAGTGCTTTAAGAAAAGAACAAATTATAAAGGCTTATAAAAACCAACAAAAAAGTTTGGAAAAAACTCAACAATTTATTGATCGATTTAGAGCCAAAGCATCCAAAGCATCGCAAGTACAAAGTCGTGTTAAAGCCATGGCCAAAATCGAACGTATTGAAATAGAACAAGAAGAATCGACTATCAATTTCCGTTTCCCCAAAGCTCCTCCTTCGGCTCAAAAAGTTTTAGAGCTTAAAAATATATCCAAAGCCTACGACGACTTTGTCGTTTTTAAAAACATTAATTTTAAACTCGAACAAGGTGACCGTATCGCTGTTGTGGGAGTCAATGGAGCAGGAAAGACAACGTTTGCGAAAGTCCTTGCAGGCGTCGAACCGCTCACTTCAGGGGAAAGAATTTTAGGCCAAAAAGTTCAAATCTCTTACTTTGCACAACACCAAGGGGATACCCTCGATCCTGAAAGTACAGTCCTTGAAGTCATAGAAAATGCCGCAACAGCCGAAAAAATCATGCCACCGCGTGCTATTCTGGGTGCTTTTCTATTTCGTGGAGACGATGCTTTCAAAAAAACTAAAGTTCTCTCCGGTGGTGAAAAATGCCGTCTCGCGCTTGCCTGTTTGCTAGTTCAGCAAGCTAATTGCCTAGTCATGGACGAACCCACCAATCACTTAGATATGAAGTCGAAACAAAAACTTCAAGACGCCCTTCGTGCTTACGAAGGAACCCTCTTTATTGTCTCGCATGACAGAGCTTTCCTAGATCCTTTAGTCAATAAAGTACTCGAAATTAGTCGTAGTGGCACTCGCATTTTTTATGGCAATGTCTCTGAATACCTCGAAAAAATTGAAAATGAGCCTACTGCTCCTTCTCCTACAAAAACAATTTCCCCTAAAGTTTCTACATCCCCAAAAGATCAGCATAAAGAATCTGCAACACTCAAGAAAAAATCTAAAGAATTGGAAGATTTAATTCAGTCTCTCGAAATTCAAAAAACGACTCTCGAAGAAATGATGAGCGAACCTGAATTTTTTGCTAAAAACAACAGTTCTTGCAGCGAAACTGTTCAAAACCACCTCGAAATTGAAAAAAAATTAGAAACAGCCATGAAAGAATGGGTCGACCTTCTTGAAGAGCTCAAAGATTCTAGTTAGAAAATAATTTGATCTGAATTTGCAGACAGAAGAATTCGAAAAAGGAAAGCAAATTTTTAAACTCGATCTATGAGCTATTCATTTAAATAACTAGGAGGAATTGAAATGAAACCTTGATCTATACCCTCTTTAATAATATTCCCTATCTTTGCGGCATAATCTGAGGTTAATCTTTTTTTCCTATCTCTACCGTGCGTCACTTCATACGTACCAGCAATTTTTTTTGAGTTTCCCCAAAAAATTGTACAGTCTCCTGTACCTTTTTCCTCTACTCTGCTTTTTAGACCATTTGTTATTAAAGATTCTACTTTACTCCCTTTAATTTTCAGATGGGGAGGATTTTTACAACAAAGGGCTCTTAATGTCTCTTCTTGTTCGCCATTTAATTTTTCAACTACCACCATTCCTAAACGGACTTTTGTTACCTTTTCACTTTCGTTTATTTTTCCACTCCTTGCTAAATTACCTTCACGATTTTCTTTACATATCTGTCTTATCGTTTTTAGTAATGGATTCGGCTCCTTGCTAATTGCTTCTGCCTCGGCTCTTCTTTTTTCCAAAATGAGGGAACATGGCTTATTGCTTTGACTAACTATTTTTTTGACAGGTGTTTCCTGACTGATAGATTTACCCTTGTCCTTTTCATTGTCTTTAATTATTTTTTTCCTCTTTGTTTCTTTTTTCTGTGAAAAATTACTTATCTCAAATTCACCATAATTTCGAACTTGAGCTTTCGCTTTTAGCTTCTCCTTCTTTGTTGCTTGTTCTATTTCTGAAGAAAATTGTTTTTTAAGATTTGCTAAATTTTCAATTATCTTATTACTCCTTATAAAAAAAACATTCACTTTTGGACCTCTTGCTGGACCATAACGACCTAAATTATGGCTCTTTTGAGAAAACGTACGACCAAAATTTCGCCAATTATCAGGGAATGATGAAAAATGATCGCAGCACGTAATTAAAAAATCCATTACTATGTTTAAATTGTAAGCACTTTTAGGCATATCCTTCATTTGATTAAGATATTCCAATAAACCTTGCAGACGACAAAAACCTATAACCATATCACTCACTTCGTGCTTCCTATGATAATTTAAATGTTCTAAAGCTAAATCAGTTTCAGAAACCATTTCATAACCAAAAAAACCTTTAACTAATTTTGCTTTTGTTTGCCAGTCACTATCCGTATCTAATAATATTCTAAACAGCGGAAAAAAAAATTCTTCCATCATTTTTTCCAACTCATTAATTGTCTCATCTAAACCAGAAATTTTAGACACAGGCATATCATTTTGCTCCTCACTTAAATTCTCTTTCTCCTCTTCAATAAGGCAATGATATGCGATAATAGACTGTGCCATAAACCAACAGAACCTTGCATTTATTTGAACATCATCTATGTGATCAGGCTCAGATTCTTTTCTTAATGCCGACAAAACTTTGCTCAATTCAAGTTCAGATAATTTTAGGCATCCTTGTGCACATTTCAATAACAAGTTATCAATAAACGCATTTTCATTATATTCTATCAAAAATTGTTTATTAATTTCTCCAGATATTCCTATAATAAAATTCATTGTCTTTATATCTTCTTTAATAAGTGCCTTAAGTGCTTTCATGGTTTCATTCTCATTAAACTGAGATGCTTGAAAACTTTTCAAACCCTTTGTCGAAATATTCCACGGACTTGTATTCTTAGCTCGTGAAAAAGGACTTTTACAACATTCGACTATTCTATTAATAAAATTCTTGGCAATTTCTATGGCTCGATATATTGTTTTACTTATTTTTGCTACCATAATTTATATACAGCTTAATATTTAATTTATCATGAATATTCCTACAAAATAAGCAACGATTAAACGCAATAAAAACCTAAAAATAAAACTTTTTCCCAACTCCCAAATCAATTAACTACCCATTTAAATAATAAGGAGGAATTGAAATAAAACCTTCCTCTATTCCTTTTTTAATAATCTCTCTCACTCTTGCGACATATCCCCCAGTTAACCTTTTTCCCTTATCTCCGCCGTGCGTCATTTCAAACGTGCCAGCACTTTTTGTTGAGTTTCCCCATGAAATTACGTAGCTTCCATTGCCATTTCCTTCTACCGTACTTTTTAGCCCATTTCGTATTAAATTTTTTACGTCACTACCCTTAATTTCCAAATGGAGTGGAGTTTTAGAAAAAAGAGCTTTTAGTGTCTGTTCTTGTTTGCTATTTAATTTCTCAACTATCACCATTCCTGGACGACTTTGATCTGTATCATTTGAAACTTGTCCTTTAGCTTGGCATCTTTTTTCTTCTTGAGCTTCTAATTTATCCTTACGACGTTGTTCACAGAATTGACGTAATGTTTCCAGTAATTTATTGGTTTCTTGCTTAAACTCATCTCCATCCCCAATCTCATTTTCCTCAAACTTTCCTTCATCAATATAAGCAAACATTTTTTTTTCAACTTTTCTTTCGCTTATCTTCGTACTCTTTTGTTTAACTTTTTCTTCGAGAATGTCTTTACCTTTATCTTTGCCTTTTTCAGTTTTTTCGTCTTTGGGTGTATAAGTAATAGATTCATCAAAATCCTTACTTTCTTTTTTATTACCAGTGTTTTTTACTGTATTTGGCCCATTCAATTTTAAGGATAAATTTCCTCGATTTGCCTTTGCCTTCCGTACCATGCCTTTCGCTTGCTTAAAATCCTCTAAAAGACCATTGAGACATGTAAGTATTGCCATATTACCTCTCAAAAAAGGAGTCGGTTTGTGCCTGTTTGCATGGGGTAATTTAGCAAGTTGATCGTAAAATTGTTGAGATTTTTTTAAAATATTTTCTACTATTTGCAAATTATGAAGATTTTTTGGTAGATGCATCATTTTATTAAGATAGTTTAATAAAAATTGTAGTTCATTAAAACCTATACTCATATTAGCTATTGCTTTTGGATATCGAGAAAATAAAATATCTAAAGCATTTTCTTCATTATAAGTGTCGCCAAAAAAAGTTTCAACGAATTGTGCTTTTTTCTGCCAAGTCGTATTTGTATCTAATAATACTCTAAATAAAGAAAGATAATAGTGATCCTTTATCTCTTCCAATCTCTTAATTGCTTTCCCTAAAGTAGGAAGTATATTCGCTATAATATTAGTCTGCTCAAAAGTAAAATGCCGAACCAATTCCGCTTTTACCTTTTTCATCAGTAAATGTTTGTAAATGATATCTAATGACGCTTTCCAAATGACTGTAGCATTGTCCACTTCACTTCTAGATTGATTATAAACGAATATGTTTTTTGCCGCCGATATCTCCATCAACCGATCAAATAAATTAAGTCTATTTATTTTTTGAAATCCGCGAACGCATTTAAAGAATAGTTCATTGACAGGTTCGTCTTGGTTGTAAATTATTGAAAAACTTTTATTGGTTTTTTTCTCTGCTTCTTTTAATACAGTATTTTGGTCATTTAAAATAGGAATTACCATATTTCTTAATAATTCCATGACTCTTGGATTCTCTTTAGCTTCACATCCAAATATTTGTCTATTTTCCAAATTTTTTAAAACTATATTATCATTATCGCCTTTGCGATAATTAACTCTTGGTGATAAACTCTCACACCATGCAATTATTCTACCAAACAAACTTGTAAAATCTTTAATGCCATAATTCCATAGGGTATACCCTGCAGTCACCACACCCACACCTATTGCTAAATTTATCATAATTTTATTATTAAATCGTTAATTATTATTCAAATTAAATATTTTGTCAACAAAATAAATTATAACTCAAAAATAAGTGATATATTTGATTAAAATTCACTTTTTAATAATGTCCTAGTTCCAGATTAGAGATTTTTTATGAAAATTTAAACTTTCATGCTAAAACTAAAAATTCTGCCCTGTATCATAACAGCAATATAACCTAATATTTTTTATTTTTACACTTTTCAAACTCACTCTTTATTTTTATCATCAAAAGTAAGTCACTTTTACACTAATTTTCTTTTCATAATTAACTATTTATGAGCACCCTGAAAACATTCTCCGACAAGCTAGATTACGATCTAATTCGCGTCATCGCAAAAGGTGGTATGTCAACAATTTATGAAGCAAAACAAAAAGGCTCTGATGACTTTGAAAAAACCGTTGCCATTAAATTCATACTCGAAAAATTTTCTAAAATTCAAGAGTTCCGTTCCAATTTTCTCGGCGAAGCCAAATTGGTAGCTGATCTAATCCATACCAACATTGTCCAAATTTACCATTTAGGCCAAAAAGATTCCCAATATTACATGGTTATGGAATTCGTCCAAGGCATTAACCTTGAAGACTTCTTAATCCGCCACCTCGAAAATAGACAATTAATTCCTGTTCCCATCGCAGTCTACATAATATCTCAAGTCTGCCGTGGCCTCAGCTATGCCCATCAAAAACGTAACAAAAATGGTCTCCTTCTTAATATCGTCCATCGCGATATCAACCCTAGAAATATCATGCTTACTTACGAAGGGGACGTCAAAATCACCGACTTTGGTATAGCAAAAGCCCGAGACCTTATGTATAATAAAGAAGGCGAAAGGATTGCTGGTAAAAACGAATACCTCTCTCCGGAACAAGCCTTAAAAAAAATCACCGATCCCCGCGCTGATCTCTTTTCCTGCGGTATCATTTTATCAGAATTAATACTAGGATATAATATATTCGAAGCCGATAAACCTCAACTTACCCGCAAGAATATTATCGAATGCAAAATTCCCAATTTCTCTAAACTCTCCGATCGTATTGACCCAAAACTCAATAAAATTCTTCGAAAAACCTTAAAATTGTCCCCCAATGAACGCTATCAATCAGCGTTCGACCTTTTTACTGATCTTGAAAAATACCTCTACGGCAATAATCCCGGTC
This sequence comes from Verrucomicrobiota bacterium, assembly GCA_013289195.1. The sequence continues at coordinate 56,519 of JABDAI010000001.1, read as the reverse complement.
CAACTAACGAAAAGCTTGCACAATATGTCATTAACTTATTTAATATGAAAGAACTCGCTTTCGATCACCATTGCCAAAAAGCAATTAAAATAACTAAAGCTAAACTCAAGTAACCCTATTATAAAAAATGAACTAAATGACCACTCAAAATCTCCAGCAACAGCAAAGTCAAACCCAAGTCTTTATCCCCGCCCTGGGACATTCCCTGGAAATTCTCCAGGTATCTGCACTCGCACTTCGTGACGTCATTCTAAAAGAACTCGAGTCCAACCCCGTCCTCGAAGAACTTCCCCTGGAAACTTTCAGTCTAGACCAAACCTTCTCTCCTCCTTCTTCTTCTAATCAACTGGAAGAAAATTGGAACGAGGATCTCCCCACATTTCCCACATTTGACAACTACTCTGCAGATGTCCTCCAGAAACGTCAACATTTCGTAGAATCTATCGCCTCAGAAAAATCACTCCAAGAACTCATCATGGATCAAGCGAAATTCACCTCAGCTTCCCCAGAGGAACTCAGTGCCCTTGAATTTTTAATAGGCAGTCTCGACAATAAAGGCTTTCTCCCCACTCCTATCGAAGACTTAATTAAACTTTCCAATCTTCCAAAAAAAACAGTGGAAAATGCACTCATTATCCTCAAACACTGCGACCCTCCAGGTATTGGCTCCAAAGATGTCCAAGAATGCCTTTTAATCCAACTCGAATCCCAAGGGAAAACCAATTCCCTAGCCACCCAAATTATAAAAGATCACTTTCCACTCCTTTTAAGACGCCGCATTCGCGAACTCTCTAACAAACTCCATATCAGTATCTATGCAATCCTAGAGGCCCTAGATGAAATCGCCACTTTAGACCCAACCCCCGGCAGAAAATTCCTAGAGGATAACAATAGGCCCATTGTAGCAGATGCCTCTGTTGAAAAACTAGGTGATAACTGGATTGTTACCTTAAATAATGAATATATCCCTAAGATTCAAATAAGCAAAACATACAAAGAAATACTCGCCAAAGAAGAACTCAGTATAGAAGAAAAAACTTACATCCAAGATAAAATGCGCTCCGGCAAATATATTCTCAATGCCATTGAGCAGCGCCAAAAAACCATTGAACGTATCACCTATGCTCTCTTGGATCTACAGAAACAGTTCTTTGAAAAAGGATCCTCTGGACTTCAATCCTTAACAATGTCTACACTCGCCAACCATTTACAACTCCATGAAACCACAATCGGTCGAGCCGTGGCTAACAAATTTTTAGCCACTCCTCACGGGCTCTTTCCCTATAGATACTTTTTTACCTCCGGCATTCTCTTAGCAGCTGAAGAAAAAATTTCAAGTACTGCTATAAAAAAATCCATCCTCGAAATCATCAAATCCGAACCCCAAAAAAAACCTTATAGCGACCAGAAAATTGTTGAAATCTTATCCGAAAAAAATATTAATCTTTCTCGCAGAACCGTCGCAAAATACCGAGAAGAAATAGGCATCCTATCCACCAATCTTAGACGACGGTATTAATATCACTATTCAATCACTATGATCATCGCTCTCACTGGCAACTTTGGATCCGGCAAATCTACTGCCGCTAAAATTTTCCAAGAATTTGGCTTCAAAATTTTAGATAGTGACCAATTGGTAAAAGACATTTACGCATCCGATAGTTCTGTCCTCTCTGAAATGACTCACTATTTCGGAAAAGACATCCTCACCCCCCAAGGTACCCTTGATAAACAGCTCCTTGCGAAACGCGTCTTTTCAAATAAAGAATCCCTCCATTGGCTCGAAAACTTAGTCCATCCAAAATTAGTACAATTAATCAATCACCTTATTTCTCAAGAACCTGGAAGCAACTGGGTTGTAGAAATTCCAATTCTTTTTGAAAAAAATCTTGCAATCGATTTTGATCTAACTATATGTTTATCTGCTCAAGTTGATCTGCAACTCTCTAGATTAATCAAAAAAGGTGTCAATCTAGAAGATGCTAAAGCTAGAATTGCTTTTCAAATGCCTCTGAGCGAAAAACTAAAGCGGGCTGATTACATTATAGATAACAATAGTGATATCGACTCACTGCGCAAACAAATCCGTTCTTTAATAAAAAATCTTAAGCTCTAAAAACTTTAACATACAATACAAATATATAAAATGACCACCGCTGAAGAATCTCAAAACAACTCTGATTCAAGTAGTTTACATTTAACCACTCACGCAAATGGTGACTCTGGAACTAAAAAAATACGTCGAGGACGACCCAAATCCAGAACTGAACCCGAACCTCTTTCCCAAACTCCCGAAACTCCTCTCCCACAAAATTCTATGACCACCGCTACACAGAACGAAACGATCATCCCACCAGCTTCACGCACTGAAAGGACCCATTCTGATGAAAATAAACAAGATACTACATCTCAAGCATCCTTCTCTTTTTCACCTAATGATGAAACTGCTCCCGAAATTGATCGTTCTGAAAATCAATTCAAATCCCAAGAAGCAGAAAAACCTGCCGAAAAACCAAAACATTTCCATAAGAAATCCGACTTTCATAATAAATACCGTCACCACCATAAACACCCTCAACAACAAAAACCCCATAATCCTCAAGCTCAAAAACAACCTCCTGGCCAACCTTCATCTAAAGGTCAATATCCTCAAGCTCAAAAATCAAAAGCTTCTCAAATTGACCTAGGGGGTTTAGTTTTAGGAAACCTTCCTCATTACGATCTCTTTAAAAATAAAGAAGCCCTATCTGCATTAGCTACAGAGCTTTCAACTGATGAAGCTCAAATAAATTTTAACGAACTCTACGAATTACCTCTCCAAGATCTTGCTCATAAAGTATCTGAATTTGGCCTAGAACACGAACATATTCCCCACCGCAGAACATTACTGTTACAAGTATTAAACTGGGCAAAAGAACAACATCGTGCAATAATCATTCAGGGTATTTTTGAAAAGCTTGATAATGGGGGTCTAATTGTTTACAAAAATAATAATTACGCTATCAAAGATTTCAGCGCCTTCATTCCAGAATCTTTGGTAAAGGAATTCGGCTTATTGCGCGGTCATGAAATTCAAATACAAGCCCATCCCCCCAGAGAAGGCGAGACATGCCCTTTTGCACTAAAAATTCTTAAAATCATGGACGCCGATCCAGAAGAAGTTGCAAAACGCATTCCCTTTGAAGATCTCATACCCTATTACCCAACCACCCGTCTATTTCTAGAAACAAAAGCCGATGTCACTTGGGATAATATCTCCATGCGAATAGTTGATATTTTAGCTCCTATAGGACTAGGTCAACGAGGACTCATCGTTGCCCCCCCGCGGACCGGGAAAACCATGCTTCTCCAAGGCATTGCTCACGCGATCGCAATGAACCAACCCGATGCTCACTTAATTGTATTATTAATCGATGAACGTCCTGAAGAAGTAACTGATTTCAAACGTCAAGTAACCTCTGGTGAAGTCATTAGTTCCACTTTTGACGAATCTGCACTGAGCCACGTCCATGCCGCTGAAATGGTTATCGAAAAAGCTCGTCGCCTCGTCGAATGCGGCAAACACGTAGTCATCCTTCTTGATTCAATCACCCGTCTAGCTCGTGCTTACAATAGCCTAATGCCAAGCAGTGGAAAGATTCTTTCAGGAGGCGTAGAAGCTAATTCCTTACAAAAACCAAAACGTTTCTTCGGTTCTGCAAGAAATATCGAAGATGGTGGCAGTTTGACCATCCTTGGCACCGCCCTCATCGATACCGGAAGCCGTATGGATGAAGTTATCTTCGAAGAATTTAAAGGTACCGGTAATATGGAAATCCACCTCGACCGCGAGCTTGTAGCAAAACGCATGTTCCCTGCTATCAGCATGGATAAAAGTGGCACAAGAAAAGAAGAACTCATTTACCACCCCGATGAAATGGAAAAAATATTCATCCTACGCCGCGCAATGAAAGGCGTCCCTCCCGTCGAAGCAGTCGAACTCCTCATCCAACGTATTCGGAAAACAAAAAGTAATACCGAATTCCTATTAGGCCTCACTCGATAATCCATTATCCTTCATGCCTGAAAAAAAAGAAGCTGCGTCTGAAGAACTCAAAAAGAAAACTATCTACACGATTCAGTTAACTGATGAGCAAATGCAACGTTTAAAAACCTATTGCAGTAATCAACTTTGGGAACCCTATAAAGTAGATTACGCTAGATTTGCTTTTAAAGGCAATAATGTTAACATCGTTGGCTACGAAAGCGGTAAAGCAGTCATACAAGGAAAACGAACTGAAGAATTCATAACCTTTGTTCTAGAACCCCAAATCACTCAAGAAATTAAATTCGGATATGACGAAGTTTTAAATCCACAATTTTACGAACCTCATGCTGGCCTCGATGAAAGTGGTAAAGGTGACTTATTTGGTCCTCTAGTATCCGCATGTGTTATAGCAGATCGCGACATGATTGATGCCTGGATAAAAGCAGGTTTACAAGATAGCAAACGGATTACAAGCGACGCAGCAATTTTTAGATTAGAAACTATCATCCGTAAAACAAAAGGCGCCGTCATAAAAACAACTTTCGTCAATATGGAAAAGTATAATGCGTTGTACAATAAATTTGGCGCAAATATGAATAGACTATTAGCCTGGATGCATGCTAAATCCTTAGCATCTGCCTTAGCTGATAAACGTGTCCCCTGGGCAATGTTGGACCAATTTTCCAAACAACCCTTAGTCCAAGAATATTTCAAAAACGATGACATCGATCTACGCATGGAAACAAAAGCTGAAAGAGACCCAGTAGTTGCCGCTGCTTCAGTCATCGCCCGAGCAGAATTCGTAAGACAGTTACAAAAACTCTCAGAAGAAGCCGGAGAAAAACTCTCCAAAGGCGCAAGCGCACTCGTCAAGTCCCAAGGAAAGTTGCTTGTACAAAAATTCGGAAAAGAAGCATTAAGCCATTATGCAAAATTACATTTTAGAACGTCCATGGAAATTTTAGGACTTCCCGTCCCTGAAAAAAAAGAATGGAAAAGGTATTAATGTCTGTTGTCTATTCTGAATAGACGGTGAAGATTATCCAACTTAGCATAATCTAAATGAAAACTTTAAGAAATTCATTACTAAAATATGACAAAAGTTTTCTAGAAAATTCAGGCGGAATTATCGGCATTGATGAAGCGGGCAGAGGAGCATTTGCCGGTCCAGTTGTCGCTGGCGCAGTCTGGCTGAGTCAAGAATTTTATAATAGTTCCCGCAAACTCAAAGAAATCAAGTTAATCAATGATTCAAAAAAACTGACTGCATTGCAAAGACAAGAAATATTCCAATGTATAAAAGGATGGGAAGCTAAAGGATTAATAAAATTCACTTGGGCAGAATCAAGCGTCTTGGAGATTGAGAATTATAACATTCTTAGGGCATCAAAATTGGCGATGAAACGAGCACTTCAAAATGTTTTAAAAGAAATGCCAGAAGAATTTCGAGTAAAAGAAATTTACGACCTAGAACTCTGGGATAGACTCGACGAAGAAAACAAAACCGCACAGGCAAAAATTCTAATAGATGGACTCCCCTTAAAACCTTTCGAGTACCCTCATTTAGCAATTGTCGAAGGCGATGGCAAAAGTTTAGCAATTGCAACGGCGTCCATCATCGCCAAAGTCAATAGAGATCGTTTAATGGTAGGCTTAGCAGAGAAATATTTAGGATATGGATTCGAATACCATAAAGGCTACGGTACTCCATTTCATAGAGATGCACTGATTCAAAAAGGCAGTACCGAAATTCATAGGAAAAAGTTTTTAAGAAATTTACTCAATCAAACTTTTGAAGAAGAAAGCGAATGCCATAATCCGCAACTAAGCCCAGAAAGTTTTATTTGATTTTCACTCCAAGGTATTAACGCTCCATTTAATCCCTGGCTATCTATCCTATCTTGATCAGCAATTTGAATAAAATCTTCGGACTTTAAATCAATAGATAACATCTTTTGATCTACATGGGGATTGATTACAAACAATAATTGACCAACATTTTTCAATGACGAATTTGCATTATAAAGAATACCTATCATAGTTGATTCCGGATGCTTAAAAAATTTAAAATACCCTTCACAAGGCAATGGTGCAAATCGTATCACCTCTCCTTGTTCTGATAATCGAAATTGTATCCATTTAGAAAAATATTGATGCGTACTAGAATAACGACTTAAATTTATATAGTGCAAAGCATTCAAATATTCATTTTGGTAAGTATTATGGTTTCCATGTTTCGAATGTAAAAAATCTTGCCCCTCTGCTAACATAGGTATCCCAATAGACATCATTAAAATAGCTATCATAATGTGCGTCCTTCGAATATCATTCGTAGTAGGCTTAGACCCATCATGATGCGGGTTTTCAGTAATTTTATCAATCCAACAATAATCATCATGGGATGACGCATAATTCACACTTTGAGTTACAAACCGCGCCAAACGTGCAGTCGATCCACTGATAAAATAAACAAATGCATCTTGATTACTTCCACCACGCACATAATCGGCAATAAATTCTCTGTAACCATCGTTCCATGAAGCAAATCCTGTTTCGCGTAATGCATAAGCAATATGACTTCTAAAACTCCATGGCTCTGCAATCAAAATAATCGAAGGCTTTACTGCTTTAAGCGCATTCTCAATTTCTTTTAAAACCGGTATTTCTAATAGTTCCGCTAAATCAAACCTAAATCCATCGACATTATAAGTTTTAATTAAATAGATCAAACTGTCTATGATCAGACGCTTACCCATCAGAGTATTTGCCTTAAAATCATTTCCACATCCACTCCAATTCATCAGATTCCCGTATCGATCTCTAGTAAAATAATAATCTTTATCAATATTAAGTAAATGATTCGGATTTCCAGAATGATTATACACTACATCTAAAATTACCGATATATTTTTTTGATGAAGCGTCTTTACCAATTCTTGAAAATCAACTATCTGAGACATTTCATTCTCACCAAATGCATACGCACTTGAAGGACAAAAATAATTTGTAGGCATATATCCCCAATGATATTCAAAGGGATTTCCACTTTCAAATTCCTGAATCGGAAGCAATTCCAGCGTATTTATCCCTAAGTCTATAATATAATTATCATTAGATTTCAGCCACTCTACGAAATTTTTAAATCCTGCAGGCTTTTCAACCTTATCAACAAATCGCGTGCACTCTATCAAATCCCTCAAATGCGCTTCTAGAATAATTAAATTATTCCACTTGGGTGTTTTAAAAATAGATCTTATCATCGGAATCTTCTTCCTATCAATGATAATCCCCGGTCCCGCAGGCCCATAGCAAGCAAGCGCATAAGGATCCAAAATCGGTGTATCATTCGAAACGTTATAATAATAGCGATATCCATGAAGATCTTTCGGATACGTGCCTTCCCAAGTATAATCTGGGTTGCGATTCAATTCAATCATACTGGTATCTTCAGGACTTTCCTCCTTATAAAAAAAAGCCCTAACAAATTTCGCCCTCGGTGCAAATATCCGCAAGGTTGTCCCTTTTGAATTAATAATAGCACCCAGTTTTCGTGAGCTACCAAGAGTCGCTAATAGTACTTCATCATTGATAACATGCGCTTCAGTTTCGGTATTTTCTTTCCATACAATGGCATAAGACAAAGAAGGATCATATCTTATGTAAGATTCGATTATAAATGCATTGTGTCCTGTGAAATGATTATAAATTGCATAGTTACTATTATTATGATGGTCTATACTGATATTCGGCGTTTCCGGAGGGACGATTATCCATTCACTATTTTGAGTGACAAACTTAAATAACAATTGAGTATCCAAACTTGCAATTTCCCGCCATGGAAGAGTCAATGCCATCACTTTTTTATCATTTATGATTTGAGGTTTTAATAACCATCTTTCATTCCCAATCGCCGCTTCCCATCCATTAAAGTTACCAGCAACATAAATTTGTTTCTCCTCATCCCCTGGCTGAGGGCAGTAAACAAATGTTATCTCCTCTGCATTTCTATAATATCCAGTAAGTTGACCAAAAAGTACCAAAGGTGCACGTTTTAAATGAGTATCGACTAATGCCGTTTCATTGAAATGAATGGGCGGCAACGGATCAGCCAATAACCAATCATTTGATAAAAGTACAAGCACTTGATCTTTGGATATCCAAAAAGCCGAAAATATTCTAGAATTAAAGGGCATTTATAACTTATTCCTAGATTATTCTTAACTATAAATCAAGAATAGATTTTTGCATATTTAAGTTCTTAAATAGAGCAATGTACTGGAAAATCTGGAATAAATTACTTTCCTTTTCTAGGACCAAAACTTCTTATAGGCGCATTTTTTACAGGTTGAACATTTTTCAATCGAAAAACGATTCGCGCTTTATTGAGATCGTAAGGATTCATCTCCATTTTCACCATATCACCTACGGTTATCTTGATAAAATTTTTCCTAAGCTTACCCGATATGTGAGCTAATACTATATGTCCATTTGGTAATTCCACTCTAAATGTGGTGCCGGGAAGAACTGATATAATTTTACCTTCTACTTCAATTACATCACTCATACTTTAACACAAAATCCCTTATATATATTTCTCATAATCAAACCTTGAATATTGCAAATTTTAGTTAAGACGTCAAGAGGTAAATGTGATAATATCTGTATTTATTTCTCATCTAATACCAAATCCCATTCTAAAATGAACAAAGGTCGCTTGAATTTATGCCAGATAATGACATTCTGATCGAGCAAGCGCACAGGCGTACCCGAGGCACGTCGAGCACTTGCGAGTGAAGAAGGCTCATTAGATGGCATAAAGGCAAGTCGGCATTTGTTCATTTTAGAATGGGATTTGGTATTAGCCCCCTCGGTTTCTAGATGAAGTCTTCTTATTTCTCGATCGAAGTGGCTTTTGACGCCCAGATGCTTGATTCAAAAGACTCAAAATCTCTGATCTTTTTGAAGATTTTAATGCTTTATCCGAGGGAGTAGAGCCACGTTTGTCTTTGGCATTAATATCTGCACCTTTTTCAATCAGTAATTTAACCATTTTTATATTATCGCTTAAAACGGCATAATGCAATGCAGTAAGACCCCTTTTATCTTTTGCCTTTATATTCGCACCATTTCTAATAAGATATTTTACTTGGTCTATTATTCCAGAGTTAATCGCGCTAATAAATAATGCGCCAGCATGACCATTTTCTTTTGCTAAATTCCATGGAGTTTTTCCAGACTTATTTTTAGTTCTTACGTCTAGTCCTAGCTTAAGTAACTTATCAAGAGGTAATAGAGTATCGATAAACTTTAAGCTTAAGACTCTATGCAATATTGTATTACCACCTTCATCAGGTATTTTTACATCAGCACCTTTCTTTATAAGAAAATCCAACATAACCTTATTCTTATCCTCCCAGGCAGTTTTAAAAAGTAAATTGACAGTTTCAATATTATCAAATTCCTGAGGAATTATCTTTGTCAAATGAACATAATCGTATAATAATTTCTCAAAAGGATACTTCTTTTCATCAAGTATTTTTATATCAGCACCTTTCTTTATAAGAAAATTCAACATAACCTTATTCTTATCCTCCCAGGCAGTTTTAAAAAGTAAATTGACAGTTTCAGTATTATCAAATTCTTGAGGAATCATCTTTGTCAAATGAACATAATCATATAATAATTTCCCAAAAGGATGCTTCCTTTTTAGGTATTGCATAGCTGAATTATTTTCATTCGACTCAGAATCAGTTTCTTGTAACTTCAATGTACCATCTCCCAATATATATCGTGAATTTAAAGCTGCAATTCTTGATTGAAAATAAGTTGCATCAGAAGACTTTGAATTTATATCTAGTATTTGAAGCGCACTTTTAAAAGCTATACCCAAATTATTTCCATTATTAAAATTTTCCATTATTTTAGTCTGTACGTCTCCATATGTAGGCAAAGTTGCCGTCGGGATTCCCATCACACAAAATCTTTCGTTAAACATAAAACTACCGGCAAAATATTCTGGCTCAAGATAATGGCCTATCCAGCAAGAATCTGGAAATACAAACGCAGTCGCAATATTAATGGGAAAATTTGTCAGTATCTTAGATGTTAAAGTTTCAGTACCTAAAGCAATAGACGTTTTGAGTCCATGTCTATCCCAGAACAACATTGCATAAGATCTATTGTTTAATGGCTCAAAAAATTGATCCACTTTAGCGGGCGCGGGCGAAGGCTCTATAAGAGAATATTGCTTGGATAAAATTTGTCTAACCTGATTCAGGCCAGATTCACTAAAGGCGGTATCATTTTCCAATTCTTTAGGCAAAGAATACATTAAATTCTGCTTTGGAAATATCACTTGGTTTGTTCTATATGCATGATTCTTTTCTAAATAAGTATTCACTAATTCCACCTCAGACTTCTTAAATAAATCCGTCAGCGAAGAAACTGTGATACGGCTTAGCCAAATCTCAGGCACTGGATATAATTCTTCAGAAGAAACCTTTTCCTTAAACATTTCAGGAGTATAATATTCCAAAGTATCCCAAATAGCTTTCCAAAAACCAAAATAATCCGGTTCTTCAAATTTGTAATTTTTATCATTATCCGTCCATTCCTTTCCAATAAGATCCATGTAGTATTTATCAGCAATGTATCCATCCGATATTCGTATATATACATTCCCTTCTACATCTTTTAAACTAGGATCTGCTTCCATAATAGCAATAGGCAAGTCTCCTATAAATACCGCTCCTTGCAATCCTCTTCCTAAATACAATCCCTTTAAATATGCCTTCAATTCCTGCGGTGCTGGATTATTTTCCAAATCCCATTCTTTTAAAACCATTTCATAACCTTCATTGTTTAAATCTTCTAAATAGATCTCTAAATTAGTCTCAATTTCTTTTTTTAAGTATTTATTAACAACAATAGCTATCCGATTCGACTCAGCTCCACTAGCAATCGTCAAAAACATGCTTATCAAAAAACCTAATATGATCTTAAATATATTCATAAAAACTCCAAATTAATTAAAACACAAAATACTAATTATCAAATTAAATATAATATATAAAATATAAATAAAAATCAATAAAAAAATTAGAAATAAATAATTACACGAAACATTAAACCTTAATTAATAATATCAAATTTTAATGCGATTTCCTCCTTGCTGTATTTTTTTATTTAATTTTACATTGATGCGTAGATGCTTGACGTAAAAGACTCAAAATCTCTAATCCTTTTGAAGATACCAAGGCTAAATCGGAGGGAGTATAGCCACTTTTGTTTTTGACATTAATATCTGAGCCATTTTCAATCACTAATTGAATCATTTCCATATTGCCATTTAAAACAGCATGATGCAATGCCGTAAGACTCGATTCATCTTTTGCATTTATATCCGCACCATTTTCAATAAGATACTTTACTTGGTCGATTGTTTCAGAGTTAATCGCACTATTAAATAGTTCCCTATCATGACCATTTTCTTTTGCTAAATCCCAGGGAGTTTTTCCAAACTTATTTTTAGTTCTTACATCCAGCCCTTGCTTAAGTACGTTCTGAAGTGACGAAGGATCTATATACCTATTTGCCAAGCTTAAGGCTAAATGCAATAGTGTATTACCTTCTTCATCAAGTATTTTTACCTCAGCACCTTTCTTTATAAGAAAATCAATCATAGACCCATCCATATTCGCCCAGGCAGTTTTAAAAAGCAAATTGACAGTTTCAGTATTATCAAATTCTTGGGGAATCGTCTGTGTAAAACTCACATAATTAATTAATAATTCCTCAGAATAAGGATACTGCCTTTCTAGGTATTGCTTAGCTGAGTTATTTTCATTCGCCACAGAATCAGTTCTCTGTAACCTCAATGTTCCATCTCCAAGTATATATCGTGAATTTAAAGATGCCATTCTTGATTGAAAATAAGTTGCATTATGATTCCAAACATCTGGTATTTGCAGCGCACTTTTAAAAGCTATACCCAAACTATTGTCATTATTAAAATTTTCCATTATTTTAGCCTGTACGTCTACATACGCAGGCAGGGTTGCCGTCGACATACCCCCCACATAAAATCTTTCGTTAAATACAAAACTACCGGCAAAATATTCTGGTTCAAGATAATGGCCAATCAAGCAAGAATCTGGAAATACAAACGCAGTCGCAATATTAATGGGAAAATTTGCCAGCATCTTAGATGTTAAAGTTTGGGTACCCAAATCAATAGACGTTTTGAATCCATGTCTACCCCAGTACAACATTGCATAAGATGCATTGTTTAACGGCGCAAAAAATTCATCCACTTTCGCAGGCCCAGGCAAAGGCTCTAGAAGAGAATATCGCTTGGATAAAATTTGTCTAACCTGATTCATGCCAGATTTACTAAATGCTATATCATTTTCCAATACTGTAGGCAAAGAATACATTAAATTCTGCTTTGGAAATATCACTTGGTTTGTTCTATATGCATGATTCTTTTCTAAATAAGCATTCACCAACTCCCCTTCAGACCTCTTAAATAAACCCGTCAGCGAAGAAGCTACTATGCGGCTTAGCCAAATCTCTGGCACTGGATATAATGCTTCAAAAAAACTAACTTGGTTCCTAACTTGGTTCATCCTTGCAGATGTATAATATTCCAAATTATCCCAAATAACTTTCCAAAAACTATAATAATCAGGTTCCTCAAATTTGTAATTTTTATCATTATCCGTCCATTCCCTTCCAACAAGGTCCATGTAGTATTTATCAGCAATGTATCCATTCGATATTTGTATATATTCAATTCCCTGTTCTTCTTTTAAACTAGGATCTGCTTCCATAATAGCAATAGGCAAGTCTCCTATAAATACTGCTCCTTGCAATCCTCTTCCTAAATACAATCCCTTTAAATAAGCCTTCAATTCCTGCGGTGCTGGATTATTTTCTAAATCCCATTCTTTTAAAACCGTCTCATAACCTTCATTTTTTAAATCTTCTAAATAGATCTCTAAATTAGTCTCAATTTCTTTTTTTAAATATTTATTAACGACAATAGCTATCCGATTCGACTCTGCCCCATTAGCAATCGTCAAAAACATGCCTATTAAAAAACCCAATATGATCTTAAATATATTCATTAAAATTTATAATTTATCTCAATAATAAAATATTATTAAAATTAAATAAAATTAATTTTATATTGAATAAAATTAAAAGTCAATTAAAATGCATTCAATTAAGAATTAATAATAATTAAAATTAAATAAAAACAATAAATAATAATTTTATTATCTAAAAATGGATCCAGGGGCAAGTTCCTGGCGGGGGGTCGTAGCGGTCAAGCAGCCCCTAACTACAAAAAATTAACATTGACCTCTCTGGCACTTAAATCAAAAATAACAAAGAAAAGCGAAACAACAAAACTTGTTTTTAACCATGCAAACTTACCTAGATCTCCTAAAACTCGTCCTTGAAAAAGGCGAAGAACGTCAAGACCGCACAGGTGTGGGCACTATCTCTTACTTCGGTGCTCAGGCCCGTTACGACCTAGCCAATTCTTTTCCCCTCTTAACTACCAAAAAAGTCCACTTAAAATCTATCCTCCACGAACTCCTCTGGTTTCTAAAAGGAGAAACAAACATCAGCTACCTTCTTGAAAACAATGTTTCTATCTGGAACGAATGGGCCGACGAAAATGGCAACCTCGGCCGCGTCTATGGTGCCCAGTGGACTGATTGGCGATGCCCCAAAGGCCGCTCAATAAACCAAATTACCCAAGTGATTGAGAACATAAAATCAAATCCTACCAGTCGACGACACATCGTCTGTACCTGGAACCCCGGTGAAATCGACCAAATGGCCCTCCCACCCTGCCACGCCCTTTTCCAATTTTACGTCAGCGAAGGCGAATACCTTTCCTGCCAGTTATATCAAAGAAGCGCCGATATCTTCCTTGGCGTCCCCTTCAATATAGCCTCTTACGCCCTACTCACTCTCATGGTCGCCCAAATATGCAACTTAAAACCAAAAGAGTTCATCCACACCTTCGGCGATCTCCATATCTATTCTAATCATAAAGAACAAGTGAATACCCAGCTCTCCCGTGAACCACGTCCCTGTCCGCAAATGCACTTAAACCCTGCGATTAAAAATATTAACGACTTTAAGTTCGAAGACTTCGAACTGCGAAATTACGACCCTCATCCTCCCATCAAAGCTCCTATTGCCGTATGACCATCCCTCCCTTCAAAGCCATCGCAGCAATGTCCCTTAACCGTGTTATCGGAAAAGGCAACGCTCTTCCTTGGAACATCCCCGAAGAACTCGAGTGGTTTAAGAAAAATACCTTAGACCAAATTATCCTCATGGGCCGAAAAACCTACGACTCCATTGGCCGCCCACTTCCCCGCCGCCAATCCATTGTCCTCTCAAAAAATACCACCAGCATTCCAGGTGTAACAGTCATCCAAAATCTCACTGACCTCAGCTCCCTTAACCTCTCCCCTGAAAAAACTATCTGGGTCATCGGAGGCGCCGAAATCTATAAACTCACCCTCCCCTATACCTGCGAACTCTACCTCACCATCGTCAAAAAAGAAATCCTGGACGGCGATGCCTTCTTCCCTCCCTTCGAAGAATCCTTCACCCCTTTCGACATTATTCAAAACAACCCCACATATACCATCATCCAATATAAAAATCTTAATCTAAAAACACTTAAATAATCCATAAACCCCATAAATACATGTCTAATAATAAAATAAAAACCATTCTCTTCGACCTCGATGGCACGCTTATCGACCATTTTGGCGCCATCCTCAAATCCTATCTTCACGTTTACACCATTTTAGGCTTCAATCTCAACAACTTCCATTTAACAAAAAAATCCCTCGGCCATTGCACTCCCGTCACCCTCAAACAACTCGTCGGTGACCAACACCTAGATCAAGCAATGCTCCTCTACGAAGACCATTACGCAAAAAATCTCAATGAAGATCTCGCTCTAATACCCGGTGTCATCTGGCTCCTAAAACACCTCTCCTTACAAAATTATAAACTCGCTATCTTTACCAATAAACCTCCTCGCTACGCCATCAATCACTGCAAAATCCTTCAAATTGACCACTTTTTCGACCACATTATCGGTTCCAATGAAGCAACCTTCAAAAAACCCGAAAAAGCCTTCTCTGAATACGCTTTAAAACAAACAAATTCCTCCCCAGCAACAACCATCCTAATTGGCGATTCTATCTTTGATATCGACGCCGCCCACGCCGTAGGCATGCCCATATACTCCGTAACCACTGGCACCCACACTAAAGAAGAACTCCTTTCCCACCCCAATCAACCAACTCAAATCTTTGACGACCTCTTTCAACTCGGCCACAAGCTCTTCAATCTCCCTTCTTATAAAGAAATACTAGCATGACCCTTTTGGCTGAAAGCACTGAACAACTCACCGGCGTCCTCGAACGCATCATCTACTTTAGCGACGAAACCCACTACTGCATCGGCGAATTCCGCGATAATAATACCGAAAAAACCACCATCATCACTGGCTTTCTCCCCAGCGTTCAATGCGGCGAAACTCTCGAACTCTCCGGTTCTTGGACCCATCATCCTCAACATGGCCAGCAATTCAAAATCTCTTCCTTCCAATCCAAACTCCCCTCCTCCCTTCATGGCATCCGCATGTACCTCGGCAGCGGACTTGTCCCCGGCGTCGGCAAAGGCTATGCCAATAAAATCGTCGATTTCTTCAAAACTGATACCCTCCGAATCATCTCAGAAGAATCCGCTCGCCTCAAAGAAGTCCCTGGAATCGGCCAAATGCGCGCAAAAGCTATCAAAAAAGCCTGGGACGAACAGCACACCCTTCGAGACGTCTTCCTCTTCCTCAAAACCTACGGAATCACCACCGGACAGTGTATCCGACTGGTAAAACGCTATGGTCCTCAAACCATCCAAATCTTAAAAACCAATCCCTACACCCTCGCCCACGACCTCGATGGCATCGGTTTCAAAACTGCTGATAAAATAGCTCTAAATCTCGGTCTACCCAACGACGGTCCAGCTCGAATCAACGCCGGCATCCTATTCGCACTGAGCGAAATTTCAGCCCAAGGCCATACCTGCTCCACTCAAGAAAACCTATTGGAAGCATCAGCAATCCTTCTAGACTCTCCCTTCCCTATTATCCAAGACCGAATTCATTCCCTAATACAAGCAAACCATTTAATAAAACTCCCCAATTCCAACGATCTTCAACTTCCCGAATACGAAACTGCCGAAACGACAATCCAACAATCCATCATCTCCATCCTCTCGACCCCCTCCCAACTTCCACCCATTCATATAAAAAATGCTATCGAATGGGCTCAAAATCGTGCCGGCTTCGAATTTGCTCCCGAACAACAAGTCGCAATTGAATCCGCCCTTTCTTCAAAAATTTCCATCATCACCGGTGGCCCCGGAACCGGCAAAACTACTATATTAAAAGCTATTGTCGATATCCTTAAAGCTAAAAAAATCCGCCTCCAACTCGCCGCTCCCACCGGCCGCGCCGCCCAACGCATGAATCAAGCAACTCACTGCTTTGCCCAAACAATACACCGCCTCTTAAAACCCGATCCATCGACCAAAGGCTTTACACACAACGAGCGTTCTCCACTGAGTGCCGACTTCTTTATCATTGATGAAGCCAGCATGATCGATACCAAACTAGCCCAATCGCTACTAAAGGCCATCCCCAACTATGCCCATATCGTTTTAGTTGGCGACACCAATCAACTGCCCTCCATCGGCCCAGGCGCGATCTTAGATAATTTCATCCAATGTCCTCTCATTCCCACCACTTCTTTAAATAAGATATTTCGACAAAAAAAATGTAGTAACATCATCACTACAGCTCACGCCATTCTCGAAGGACACCCGGGTGCTCCAGGCATCACCCAGTCGATAAAAGAAATCGAATCCAATCCCATGGATCTCCAATTCATACACGCACCTGAACCTGAAGATTGCATAGCCAAAATAATAGAACTCTATAAAGACTACCTTCCCAACCATTTAAAACTAGATCCTCTCATGGATATCCAAGTCCTTGTCCCACTCCATAAAGGAACTGTAGGTATCCACAATCTGAACATCTCTCTTCAATTCGCCCTCAATAATTCCTCAGAAAAGAATCTCGCCATCGGTAACACTCGATTTAAAACAGGCGATAAAGTCATTCAAACCAGGAACAATTACGACAAATCCATCTTCAACGGCGACCTAGGGAAAATCATTTCCGTAGACTCCGATTCCAATATCTTAACAGTCGATTTCGAAGGCCATATGACCGAACTCGAGCGCATGGAATTAGGAGATCTCTCGCTAGCCTACGCGATCAGCATCCATAAGTCTCAGGGGAGTGAATTCCCTATAGTCATCATTCCCTTACTCAAACAACATTTCATTATGCTCCAACGCAACCTCCTTTACACCGCAATAACAAGAGGTCGAAAAAAAGTATTCATCGTCGGAGACCCTACGGCCTACGCTATGGCAGTCAACAATGTTAAAAGCACCATTCGTCAAACAGGTCTCACGCAGAAATTAAATCAATCTCTTCATGAGATGTGATTTAATTTTTTTGATGTAAGATTGCTGTTAAACTCAATCATTCATAAAAAAAATCGTCATTAATATTTATTGACACACTTGAATAATTCGTATTTTAATTTGAACTACAATAAAAATTTATTTAAAAAGAAAAATGATTAATCAGTTAAAATATGTGTATAATTACCGTGAAGGTAGAAATCAAAAATGGATTAGGCATATCGCTTATTGCTTTATGTCGGCATTTGTTTTTATATGCTGTATAGCATGTAATCAGATTCGGGCTAATGAAATAAATCTTAATAAAAGAGTTATTGTAACGAGAGATAATTTTGAAGAGGTTAATACCCAGATAATGGCAAATAGTCCTAAAATTACTTCTTTGCAGATGTCATTTGCACTTACTCAGGAAGAGTTAAAAAAATTATATGAATCGACCCAGAACAATATTGAATTGGGACATATTTCATGGAATGAGCATCAGTTTTTCTCATTTACAGAAAAACAACTGCTTGAAAAAAAACTTATTGATAATAATAAAAATTATAGAGATTATCCTAATGATTATGTATTTGGCTTGCTAAGCAAGCATGCGTACAAAGATTCTAAAGAAAAAGATCCAATCGATTTACCTGGCATTCTTGATCAGCCTTTAGAAAATTGGTATGTAGAAAAAGTATATGATGATAATGATAACAGTGGTTATTATGGAGTTATTTATCGAAATGATCAAACCCATCAAATAGTCTTAGCTAATCGAGGAACCGATGAACAAACCATTTCAGATCTAGTAAGCACTTTAGATAAAAAAAATAGTGATTGGAAAACCAATTTTGAAGCAATTTTAGCAGGAAAAATAATGGGCGGCCAATTGGCTCGAAATTTCCAAGCTACAGCAGAGTCCATAGAAATGGCTCAAAATTTAACATACCGTTTATCATTTACTGGGCACTCCCTAGGAGCATGGCTTGCAGAAATGAGTGTTTATTATTGTCATGCTTATTTCGAATATTTCACTACTAAAGGAGTAACATTTGATAGTCCAGGATCATTACCATTGATGGAACGATTACAACCTACTATTAAAAATCTAAATACGGTGAAATTAAAAAATTTAGATATTGTTACTTATTTGGCTAGTCCGAATCCTGCAAATGTCTGTAATCCTCATGTAGGTACGGTTTATAGAATCTATCCCGAAATGCCATCTCCAGATGATTACATTCCTTCGTTTCTGCCAAAATTTATGCAAAATGCTCTATCAAAAGTTATAGATTACTTTCAAGCTTCAGATACTATTGAAGGTATTTTGGCTTTTACAGGGCATGATTTAGCGCGGATTCTACATACTTTTGATCCTCAAACGGGTAAACCGAAAAATTCAACATACATAAAGAGTTGGCCGCGAATTGAATATAAAGGAGAGGCATTTGCTGACAAAGACATTAAATTGATAAAAGCAACTATTAAGCAATATATTGAACCCAGCTTTCTTGGTCTTGGGCTTTTTCAAGATATGATTTCTAAGAAAATAATCAATTGGTCAGTTAATGGTTTAATAGAATATCTTGTAGGTGACAAAGTAATTATGACGCTCGTAGGTTTTATAAAAAGTTATATAAATAATGACATTAGTCAAAAACAATATTGGCTTTATTATAAATACAAAGAATTTAAGAATAATAGCGACGAAATAAGAATAAAACTTAATTATGACCAACGATTTGAGCTTGTTGCAAAAGCAAATTATGATGAAGGTACAGAAGAATATATTTTAACTCCAATTGCAGGGAGTTTAGATCATTTTTTATACGAACTCGATGAAAAAAGAGAAATATATATCAGAAATAAGGACCAAGCCTACTTGCCCCAATTAGTAGAAATCCAATTACAAGAACTTCTTTCAAATTATAATATTGAGCGATTTGATGATCAGAAAATCAAATTATCAACTATAAGTAATAATTGTGATTTTAGATATGTTCTTCAAAAAGCTTCAAGACTACAAAAAGTAATCCCAAAAGCGGAATTAAACAGGGATCCAGATGAATCCGATAATAGTGAATCTGCACCCATAGTATGTAGCAAATTACTCGCAAATCTTCCTAGAGATGAAGATTATTATACTCAAATTAGTGGTAAAGAAACTGAGATAGAAAATAAATTAAATACATTTGGAAAAGCTGTAATTAGTGGAGCAGGAGGCATGGGAAAAAGTACTTTAGCTGCAAAATATGGAATGAAGAAGAAACAACAAGGATGGCAAGTAAGATGGGTAAAAGCCACACAAATAGATGAAGAATTCTTTTTACTTGCAAGAGATTTGGGGCTACAAAAAATAAGTGTCTTGCGTCCTCAGTCAATCAGGAATAAAATATACAAGAACTTTGAGAACTGCCCAGAAAAGGTATTATTGATTTTTGATAATGTAGAAAATGAAGAAAAAATAAGAGAATATCTCGAAAATCTTCCAAGTCATGTAAAAGTGCTTCTAACCGCAAAAAACAAATTTTTATTAAATCGAAACTACCATGTTGAATTAAAAGGATTTAGTAAACAAGAAGCCGAAGAATATTTGAAAGAAGCTTTAAAAGAACGCAATATCAAAGAGAATGTACTGCAAAAACTACAAACAACTATAGGAGAGTCTCCCTTTAGATTGTCTAAATCTGTAGCTTATTTGAAAAGTCATGAACTTATAACTATAAATGAATTTATAAAAGAGTATGAATCTATCAAAAAGGGGCATAGTCACAACGGAGATATCTACCCTGCTGTCGACATGCTTTTTAAAGATTTAAAAGTGAAGTCTGCGGCTGAATGGCAATTGCTGAAATACTTAGCATACCTTGATGCTGAAGGAGTTACAGTAACTAATGACAAAGGAGCTCGTGAACAATTTATAATGGACATTGTAGGACAAAGTTTTCTTACATTTGATGAGTTAAAACGATTGTCGTTAATCGATGTAATTACCGAAAACAACAAAACAATACTCAAGGTAAACCATAGATTAGTACAAACTGAAACAAGGAAAGCATTGATAGAAGAAGATAAAAATCAACCTTCTCAAATATTAGAGAAGTTGGTCAAGATACTATTACACTTTTTCAAAGACTACTCTAGAATTACGCCCGAATTATTACGGCAAGCCAAAACAATACTTGAAGCAATAGATGATGCGAACCTATCGGTTGCTGGACAGGAAATATTGTTATTATATGAATTGGGTATGTATTATGATAAAATTGAGGATTATAAGAGCGCCATTTACTATTACGAGCAGCTATCGAATGCTAAATACAATAATAACGGGTATTATACTATTCCTAAAGTATCGGTACTACAAAACATAGCATACTGGTATCGTAGATTAGGAGGAAAAGTAAATAATCAAAAAGCATTAGAATTCGCAGAAAAAGCGTTCAATTTACTTCAAGACCCTGATTTTAAAAGAGATAATGACTATGACTTAGTTGTTGCACGTTCCATTTATAATATAGGGGCATATGCTGCTAACTCAGGAAATATAGAAAAGGGATTGTATGCGAAGGAAGAAGCTCTTAAAAGATATCTGGCCCTTTTTTCAGGTAATAACCATTCTATAGCAGATACATTGTGGCATATAGGATCGGGTTATCAGGACTTAGGCGACAATGATAAAGCCTTAGAATATTTTAAACAAGCTTTCAGCATAGCCTCTAGTTTATGGAAAAAAGATCCGTCTGGAACATCCTTACTGCCAACAAATTCAGAAGCAATAATAGAAAATTTATCACCCAATTTTTTCAAGAAACAAGGAATGAGAAAACCTCTTAATGAATATTATCGTTTTGGCGCCAATAAAGTGGGATTTGAATGGAGATTTATTATCACTTCTCGTGGAGTAGTTAATGAGAATATCATCAAAGTAAAACAAAAACTTCAAAAAAATATTCTAAATAAAATTGTCCAAGCAGTGGATGATTATGGATGGACCTATGAAAGTTTTTTTCAAGGTGACTGGGGTGTCAAAAGTTATATAAATGAAGATAAGCTTCAAAAAGAATTAGGAGAATTGAACAATAAACAAAATCTCATAATTGCTCGTATGCTCTGTTTTGAATCGATGAATATCGGCATAATGAAATCCGAGAAAAAACCCTATCAAGTCGTAAAAAGTTTTGTTCAAAAAGATCCCAAATTAGTAAAAAAGATAGCGAAAGAACATCCTGAGTTTTTTGTCGATGGATCCATAGCAAAAGCTTGTGTTGAGGCGATGATAGATGATTATTCTTTCGTAAAACACATTTTTGATCATGTAAAATATATGGGAATGGATAAAATATTAATGAAAAAAAGTCAGTTGTAATATGCTAGACTTAATCTGACAAAACCACTAAAACAATTCTTTAACCTGAGTTTCGTCCAATTAATTAGACGAAATTCAGGTATATATGTTTTTTCCCTCACTCTAGAAGCCAATTGACAATATTACGATGTCGAATGCCTTCGTGTGTGCCCACACTTTCTGCATCCATGCTAAGGACAAGTTTTGGGAACGAATCCTGGATCTCATGCAATACACCATACTCTCTCTCCCTAACTGCTTCTGTAGCCAATAAATAGCATACTTGTATGTATTCCTTTTCTCCTCGTTTTTCCGCAATAAAATCTATTTCTTTGTTACCAATTCTTCCAACAGAAACAGTATATCCCCGTCTTAAAAGTTCTAAATACACTATATTTTCCAAGTACTGCCCTATATCATTCGCGCGATAATCAATCAATGCATGACGCAATCCCACATCTGCCAAATAAAATTTCTCAGAAACTTCCAAATGTCTTTTTCCTTGAACATCATACCGGCGCACTCGATACAAAGCATACGTTTCGATCAAAAATTCTAAATAATCGTGAACTGTCTCAGGACTCATTTTCGTTTGTTGCGACTTTAAATATTCCGATACCTTATTTGCAGAAAAGGTATTTGCTATATTATCAGCCACATATTTTATTATGTTCTGTAATAAATGTACCCCTCGAATATTGTGTCGAGCCACTATATCTTTCAAAATAATCGTCTCAAATATATCTCCAATCAATCCATAGCTCGCCCTCGTATCCCCTTTAAACTGCAGAAGCACGGGGAATCCTCCAAGTTTTAGGTATTCGTCGAATACCTTCGCCTTATCTTCCTCTGTTTTGTCATGAAATTCCACAAATTCTTCAAAACTTAACGGATGAATATGGAAAGATATGTAACGTCCTGCTAAATAAGTTGCTAAATCTGAAGACAGCATCCGAGCATTTGACCCTGTAACATATACATCCATCCCTTCCTTGTGAAAGGATGCAATCGCTTTTTCCCATCCTAAAATTTCCTGAACTTCATCAACAAAAATAAACTTCGGATTCCTCTCTTTCACATAATTATAGAGGTCCATATAATTTTTTAAGAAATCAAATACCAATGATTCTTTATCAATATAGAGTATCTGTGTTTCAGAAACATTTCGTGTTTTTACCAGATATGAAATAATCTGTCTCATTAGTACACTCTTTCCCGATCGCCTCATACCAACGATAACCTTAATAATATCTTTTCCGATATAACATTCTATATCTTTTAAATATTTATTTCGTTTATAAACGTTATTTTCCCCTAGATTATTCATTATCCCCATTATAACCGAAATAATTTAATAAAATCAAGGTTATTTCGGTTATAATCGAAATAAATTAACACAAAAATCTCTCCTTTTGGGGTAAATCGAAAAGAAATTGCCCCCATATGCTAAAAGTACCAAAAAAGACTATAAGAGAATTTTTTCATTATTAGGTCGTTTTTACGACATAGCCTTTAGAGATTTTGCCCCTCGCATTGCCAGTATTAGCATTAGGATTTTAAGCAGAAATCATTAATATACCAATTTTACATTATTAAATATAATTATAATAAATAATTTAATAATAATGTATTGACTTACTATTAAACAATAAATAGTTTGAAATTAAAAGGAGATGTTAAAGTGAATAAATATTTTTTAGTAATAGGACTCTTAATTCTAAACACAGCAAGTCACGCTGATCCTGAAATTGCAATATCACTGCAAGGACCCGATGAACTAAAGTATAAATTCGACGGTGCCAGTATTCTGGCTCCTTCAAATGATGTTTCTACCTTAGAAGAAACCCAACGAGCTAGACCGAATGTCTGGCAAGCTGGCAGAGAAAATGAATTAACAAATTCAAGCGCTATCACTATTGCAACCCCTATCGCGAAAAACCATATAGCAAGCGATCAAAAAAGTTATATTAATCTTAACTTTTATAAAAAAGGGGACAAACTAGGCAATAGACCAATACAAATTGATTTAGGTCAAAACGACACCCAGGAAAACACTCAGCAAGAAATCAATGTAGGTGATAACAATGAATATACTATCAATATAGAAGTTAGAAAAACAAATCCCGGGCCCGATGTTAAATATCAAGTAAAGATGTCAGCTCGAAAAAACACCTAACCCCTAGATTCTTTCGAAATTAGCTCGGCACCCAGTCTGATCTCAATAAAATCTTACCTTTACGATGATAAGCCTGCGCCTGAGCAATCGCTTCTTTGAAATCTTTTAACAAATAAGTTCGCTCCACAGGTATATCAATAATACCTTTTCTCATATAATCAAAAATCCTATTTAAGATTTCTTTATAACGCTCTGTTCCAAAATACCTTGCTACTTCATATCCTCGCAAACTCACATCTCTAAATAGCAAATCGCGAGTTGGCCAAACAACAGCATCTCGACTCATACCCCCAAAAGTCACATGCACTCCTCCAGGTTCCAACGCTTGAATCAAATTAATAGCACTTTGTCCACCCACTGAATTCAAAGCCAACTTTGCAATCCCCTTACACTGAGGATTTTTGAACCACTCCGTATCCCCTTGGACAACCACATCGCCCCCAGCTTTTTTAATGGGCTCCTCCCAAAGGGACAAATTTCTAACCACATTAATCGTTCTAAATCCCAATTGCCGAGCAATCTGTATAACGCACATACCTACTCCAGAATTAGCGGCATTTTGAACTATCCAATCTCCAGGCTTTAAATCAACAAAATCTTCTAACATACCCAAAGCCGTCGGAGGATTAATAAAAGCCATAGCAGCCAGCTCTACTGGAATATCTTCTGGAACAAATATAAGATCTTGAAAATTCACAACAACTCTATCTTGCCATGAACCAAGTTCCAAAGGCATCCTCACTCGTCTACCCAGTAAAGCAGCATCGACTAATGCTCCAACCTCATAAATCTCTCCAACCCCTTCTCTGCCTGGGACTGCTGGGAGAACTCTTAAATGCTCATAGGTTCCCACAATACTTCCCAAATCCGAAGGATTAATTGGAGCCGCTAAGAGTTTCACCCCAACCTCAGAAGGACCTACCTTCTTTAAGTCAAGAGGTTCTATACGAAGACTTTCTAAAGGAGGACCAAATTGAAACTGACTAATTTTATAAGGACAATCTTGCTTCACGACCATACTTCCTTACTATTGGACAACTCAAAATAAGTAAAGCGTTAAAAAAATGTTTTAAGCTCTGCAGAGGATCTTAGGAAAAACTGAAATATTCTCGTTAATATCCCATCTCCCCTGAGAATATTAGAAATTATTATTGACTTTATACTTTAAAAATACATTATAAAAAATAAATAAATATTAAAATATAAATAAATATACAATGAATGTAACAAATAAAATAGAAAAAAAAGCTAATGATGCAGCTGGTCAAAAAAATTCGAATATAAAGACTATTTCAAATTCAAATACTACCCCTAAGGCGAAAACGGAAGCGCCTAAAAACAAAAATTCGATATCTTTGAAAAGCAGAGAATTAACTTTCAAGAGAAATAATGAAGTTGATGGTATAGAAGTTATAGAAAAAATAAAAATACTAACAATGCTTCATCTGACTTTGATTAATTCTTTATTACCTGCTCAGGAAACTATGCAAATTACAAAGGAAGATACTGTTGAAAAAATGATATTGAAAGGCGCAGAAGGACTTGAAAAGTTGATAAAGAATAAATTACTCAAGAAGTATAATGAATTAACTCAAATTCCTTTTCACATTGATATAAATAAAGACGAGGAAGCTATATTGGGTAATGCACTCATTTGTTGGACGACTTTATGGACAAGATTCCAAATACATCTCGAATTTGATTCCGAAAGAGATCAATTTATAAATTCGGTATTCCAAAAGAAAAATAAGAATAGGATTGTTGAGGATTCAGATGTCTTTTTAAATAAAGTTATTATTGATTTAGAAAAAAGAAAGGAAGCTTCCTTTCTTAAGATCTTTAGAATCTTGATGGATACGAAACTCAGTTGTGTTTCGAAATGCGCTTTAGTATGCGATTTTTTTTGCATAAGTTGCCCTAAAGAAATTGATGAATCTGCTGCTCAAAAACTATTATATAATCTTACGCAAGAACGAGTAAGATTTCTGTTAACTTACTCTGAAAAAACGCAAATTTTATTAGATTGCCTTAATAAACTCAAACAAGTTCCAAAAACATATGAGAATATGAAAAAAGGCTATGATATGTTCAAAGAGCATTCTGCTTTTTTCAAATCATGGTTACCTAAAATGAATAAAGAAGGAACATGTCTCAAAAATCTTTCCCCTTTGAGTTCAGGTAAGTATTATTCAGATTTTAACAGTATTTGTGTTTATTTAGAAAATACTGAAAAGGAATTTTTAAAAATACTTCAAAATGCTCATGCACAAAATTTAGATAATCTTTTTAATGAAGCTATCCAAACTCCAGTAAACAAGAAAAGACAAAACCAAAATCAACGACAACAACAGCAGAATCAAGCAAACCAAGGACAAGAGATAAAAACCAATGAGCCTTTGCCAATAAAATCAAAGAATAATCAGGATCATACAAGGCCATTGACCGAAGTCTCCACCATAGAGGCCGTTTACGCAAAACCTAATCCAATTACTGAGCCCAAGGAGATAGGTGAAAGAAAAGTCATTGATTTAAAAAAGGCCGATCAAATGGTTTATATTGAAGAAGCTGACGAAAATACAGTTGAGGCTGAGACAAATTTTTTAATGGAATTGATGCGCCAAATTTGTGAAAAAGACCGTAAACAAAAATTACTCGATCAAGAAAAGAAGCGCCGAGAAAAAGAAGAGAAAGAACGAGCTTTAAAAAAAGACGCACTTAATGAAGAGACGGCGCCAAAAATAATTGAAGAGAAAAAAGTCGTTGAAGTAAAATTAAATAAAGGTCATGTCGAAACATTGAATGCACTTTTGAGCGAAAATCCTCCTCATCTAAAAATTTCAGGACAAGATGTAAAACTTTTAATAGAAAGGTTAAAAGGTAGAATAGAAGGATGTGATGGATCGAAAGTTAGAATTTTTTGGGATGGTTCAAATGAAAAAGCAGGAAAATATAAAGTAGCACATGAAGGAGATAGCAGAGGATACCTGACATCTGAATGGGCAAGAAGAGCAGGAATCGCAATAAAAGCTAGGAAAGAATCTGGGTCAATTACTTTGATTGAACAATCAGATTAAGTCTAGTTTATTACATATATTCAAGATTGAGGAGTGTGTTCTAACCTCATCGGGATAAAGCAAAGCGAAAAATAAACCGCTTTTGAGCCCAAATTTTTGAGAATTTTCTCGACGCACCGCGGATGCTACTTCGAAAATTTTCAAAAATTTGTTTCTCAAAATCGATTTATTTTTCATCTCTGCTTTATCCCGAACTGAGGTTTCTAGGAACTGTGTCAAAAGTTTCTATTCAAAAACATTCATCTTTCGCTTTTTTCTTGCCTGGAATATCGGTCCAAAATACAATTTCGTCATGATTAACCGGAGCCTTATAAATTATCCACTGATTGATGACACGCAAACCTTTGCTCTGCATTCAACCTGCACAATGGATTCCCTTTACAAAGACAATCAAGCAAAACAAACCGAAATTATGATACATCCCTTTCTAGAAAACACTTTGACACCTCATTGGAGTTTACTGACTCCCGATAAAATAAAAACTGATATCGACTATGCTCTTTCCGAAGCCGAAAAAAAAGTCCAAGCCATTGCCAAACTAAATCTAAACTCTCTTAATTACGAAAACACTCTGCTAGCCCTCGAAATGGCCAACGAAGATCTCGAAAATGCCTGGGGAAAAGTTGTTCACTTGGATTCGGTTGCTAATAGTCCTGAGCTACGGAAAGTATATAATGAATTACTTCCCAAAGTTTCAGAATACTTCACAAAAATTTTCCTCAATCCTGACCTCTGGAAAGTCATCAAAACTTACAGCGAATCCCCTGAAGCTAAACAACTCACCGGAGTTCGAAAGCGTTTTCTAGAAGAAACCGTCACTGATTTTAAAGAAAGTGGTGCAGACCTTTCCAAATCAGATAAGCTCCGTTTAGAAGCTCTGGAAACGGAACTCGCTCAACTCACCCAAAAATACTCTGAAAATGTCCTCGATGCTACCAATGCTTGGGAACTCGTCGTCGATAATGAAAAAGACTTATCCGGCCTACCCGAATCTGCAAAAGAAGATGCCAAAGAATCTGCTCTAAAAAAGAACTATGGAACGCCTGAGAATCCTAAATGGCGCTTTACCCTTCAAGCCCCCTCCATGCTCCCTGTGATGCAATATTTAGATAGTGATGCCATTAGAGAAAAAGTTTGGAAGGCAAGCAACCTCATTGGCAGCGCTCCACCCTATGACAATACGGATTTAATTAACCAAATACTCAAACTTCGTCAGGAAAAAGCCAAATTGCTTGGATTCAAAAACTTTGCTGACCTAGTTCTCAAACGCCGTATGGCAAAAACAGGCGAAAAAGCGCTTCAATTTATTGAAGATTTACATGATAAAGTAGAAAAGCCTTTCCATCAAGAACTCAAAGCCATCGAAGAATATAAAGCTAAAAAAACAAATAGTCCCCCAGAAAAACTCCAACCCTGGGAATTTGCCTACTGGGCTGAAAAAAGACGTAAAGAACTCTACGACTTCGATGAAGAACAATTACGTCCCTATTTTCCAATTGATCAGGTGATTAATGGGATGTTCCAAATCACTGGAAAACTTTTCAACATCGATATCAAAGAAAAAAAGGACGTCCAAGGCTGGAATAGCGACGTCAAATATTATGAAATTTACGAAAAAAATGGCCGTCTCTTAGGAGCCTTTTATGCAGATTGGTACCCAAGGGAAAATAAAAGAAGCGGGGCATGGATGAATCATTTAATGACCGGCGCTCAAGGCGAACCTCATTTGGGTCTCATTTGTGGAAACTTAAGCCGTCCGACAAAGGAAAAACCTGCTTTACTCACCCACCGCGATGTCGAAACCATTTTCCATGAGTTTGGCCATTTATTGCATCATATCCTTGGCGATGTGGAAATAAAATCACTGCACGGTACAAAAGTGGCATGGGATTTTGTAGAACTCCCCTCTCAAATTCTAGAAAATTGGTGCTGGGAACGCGAAAGTCTAAATTTATTCGCCAAACATTACCTAACCCATGAAACGATTCCCGAAGATCTTTTCAAAAAGATGCTTGCAGCACGCAATTACCTAAGCGCTATAGCCACTATGCGGCAATTATCCATCGCAAAAATGGATCTAGGCCTTCATACTCAATATAACAATTCCTCTAAAAATCTAGATGATTTTATTGATGAAACGTTAGTGGGTTACATACCCGAGTATAAAACCAAACCCAAAAGTATCGTCAGACAATTTGGCCACGTATTTGCTGATCCTACAGGTTATGCGGCTGGATATTATTCTTATAAATGGGCAGAAGTCCTTGATGCTGATGCATTTACACGATTCAAAAAGGAAGGTATTTTAAATCCAGAAGTGGGTTTAGATTTCCGAAGCAAAATTCTAAGCAAGGGCAATAGTAGCCCAGCAGAAGAACTCTTTCATGCTTTCATGGGGCGTGAACCGGATTTGGATGCACTACTTATCCGCTGTGGCTTGAAACTTTGACTTAAAGTTTTAAGCTTGATTCAAGATGGGATTGCCTTACAATTTTTGATATATGTTAATTTTTAAACTTATCTGAATTATACAATGACTATACTATTATTAATATTAATACCAATAATTGTAGGCCTCTGGGCTCAATCAAAAATCAGTAGTGCCTATACAAAATGGTCCAAAGTACCATCACAATCAGGAATTACGGGTGCCCAAGCCGCTGCAAAAGTCATGCAATATGCAGGAATTAGCAATGTTGAAATTGTTGAAATTCCCGGACATTTAACCGATTACTACCATCCTATCGAAAAACGTTTAGCACTAAGCCGTGAAAATTACTATGGCACAAGTCTCGCAGCGCTGGGAGTAGCAGCTCATGAAGCGGGCCATGCGATTCAAGATAAAGAAGCTTATGCTCCGCTCAAATTTAGGGCTGCATTAATACCTGTGACCAATTTTGCTTCTAAATTACTTCCTTTTATTATTTTTGGAGGTTTATTTATGGGTTTTTTTGGTTTAATAAAAATAGGTATTGGAGTCTATTTAGTCCTAACGCTTTTTCAATTAATAACACTACCAGTGGAATTCGATGCAAGTAGTAGAGCCAAGAAAGCATTACTCAGTACCGGAATTTTAAGCACACGCGAATCAACAGGAGTTATTGAAACTTTAAATGCTGCTGGATTTACTTATGTAGCTGCCTTCATTTCGAGCTTGGCAAATCTACTTTTTTTTGTATTAATGACCCGTAGACAGTGATATTTCTCTCGTTACCCCCCTAAAATAAAGGGAGCCATTGCCCGGTTAGAGTGATAGCTCCCTTTTTCATTTTCAAAGTTATTGAAAAAAAGAGCTCAAACTAATAGCAAAGAGATTAATGCTATTAATAACAACATCAATCTCTTCATTTGGTATAAGTTGCTTCAACGCATATTCCCAACCGCTTTAGTCAGGTTTTTTGATTGCGACACTTATCTCACCTTGTTTCAAGAAATCCAACTAACAGGATTTGAAAAGTCAAATCCCCTTACCTTCTGCTTTTCGCTTTCTCTGGCATCAATTTGATGTTTGAAGCTCTTCGGATATTTTTTGAATAATCATCGGAGGATTGAAAGATTTGTCGTAGTTGATTCGCTTTAAATTTGGAAGAGGAGGAAGAGTTATCTGAGTTATCATTCGAGCCTCCATGCTCATAAACCTATCGCAAGAAAGTTCTTCTAGAGTATTGAGTTCTTCGGGAAAGGTGATTGGAGCAGTGATGGAACCAAATGAAAGTGATTTAGCACTATTCAGTTGTTTGGGGAATATAATTCCCTCTCCGTAAAGAGCCCCGCAAGAGACGACTTTTAAACTAGGAAATTCACCTTTAAAAGTGAGTTTCATACCAAGATGTTTCAAAGTAAGTTGCTCTAGCTGAGGAAGGTCTTCAAGTATAAGACCATGTTTGTCAAGACCACAATCCAGCTGGTCTAAAGATATCGAAACTAGCTTAGGCAATCCTGTTATTGTAAGTGGGCCATTCATCGTGTAAATATGCTTGCAATTTAGAGAAGTCAAATTGGGCATCGCTGGGACTGTTAAAACACCCTTGATGGAATTGCAAGAAAAAGAGGTGACATTTGAACATTTGCTTAACGCATCCGAAAGCTTGTCATAGTTAAAGGTCTCAAGTGTAAGCATACTGGATAGTTCCAATGCTCCGAAATGGGATGACAACAAACCAGGTAGTTCAATTTCCTCTATAAGAGGTAGAATACTTTGGTTAGCTGCGTTTTCTGTAAAGCTGATAAATATTTTCAGACTATCAAGATCAGCTAAACGACTGAAAGCATCATATTTGCCTAACCCTGGTAGGCTTATTTTTATTTTAAAATTATTTTTTTGTGCAAATAGAATCCTCTCACTACAAGGATGAGGTAAGTCTTCTAAAGTTAATACAACTTCTCGCTTGTCCCTCGTCGAAGCTTCACTAGAGAGTATCGACCTCGTATTCACTGGTTTTTCCAACTCAGCAATTTGTTGTAGGCCTTCTCTCTCGCCCTTCGCTTTAGGTTGAGGAGGAATTGGACTTTCCTGAGTACTTGCCGGAACTCGTTGAAACCCCATTTTTCCTATAGTTGATGTTGAAGAAACTTCTTGCTTCCGAAGGTGTTGATTTGGATTTGGTTTACTTGGTATATTTGACATATTTGGTATTTGTTATATTTGGTATATTTTTACCTTCTACTTTTAGCTTTCTCTGGCATCAATTTGATGTTTGAAGCTCTTCGGATATTTTTTGAATAATCATCGGAGGATTGAAAGATTTGTCGTAGTTGATTCGCTTTAAATTTGGAAGAGGAGGAAGAGTTATCTGAGTTATCATTCGAGCCTCCATGCTCATAAACCTATCGCAAGAAAGTTCTTCTAGAGTATTGAGTTCTTCGGGAAAGGTGATTGGAGCAGTGATGGAACCAAATGAAAGTGATTTAGCACTATTCAGTTGTTTGGGGAATATAATTCCCTCTCCGTAAAGAGCCCCGCAAGAGACGACTTTTAAACTAGGAAATTCACCTTTAAAAGTGAGTTTCATACCAAGATGTTTCAAAGTAAGTTGCTCTAGCTGAGGAAGGTCTTCAAGTATAAGACCATGTTTGTCAAGACCACAATCCAGCTGGTCTAAAGATATCGAAACTAGCTTAGGCAATCCTGTTATTGTAAGTGGGCCATTCATCGTGTAAATATGCTTGCAATTTAGAGAAGTCAAATTGGGCATCGCTGGGACTGTTAAAACACCCTTGATGGAATTGCAAGAAAAAGAGGTGACATTTGAACATTTGCTTAACGCATCCGAAAGCTTGTCATAGTTAAAGGTCTCAAGTGTAAGCATACTGGATAGTTCCAATGCTCCGAAATGGGATGACAACAAACCAGGTAGTTCAATTTCCTCTATAAGAGGTAGAATACTTTGGTTAGCTGCGTTTTCTGTAAAGCTGATAAATATTTTCAGACTATCAAGATCAGCTAAACGACTGAAAGCATCATATTTGCCTAACCCTGGTAGGCTTATTTTTATTTTAAAATTATTTTTTTGTGCAAATAGAATCCTCTCACTACAAGGATGAGGTAAGTCTTCTAAAGTTAATACAACTTCTCGCTTGT
>JABDAI010000001.1:0-23635 GCA_013289195.1 Verrucomicrobiota bacterium | reverse complement strand
TATTTTTATTTTAAAATTATTTTTTTGTGCAAATAGAATCCTCTCACTACAAGGATGAGGTAAGTCTTCTAAAGTTAATACAACTTCTCGCTTGTTCCTCGTCGAAGCTTCACTAGAGAGTATCGACCTCGTACTCACTGGTTTTTCCAGCTCAGCAATTTGTTGTAGGCCTTCTCTCTCGTCCTTCGCTTTAGGTTGAGGAGGAATTGGACTTTCCTGAGTACTTGCCGGAACTCGTTGAAACCCCATTTTTCCTACAATTGATGTTGGAGAAACTTCTTGCTTCTGAAGGTGTTGATTTGGATTTGGTTTACTTGATATATTTGACATATTTGGTATTTGTTATATTTTTTATATTTTTAATTTAAATAAAGTTAAAGAAATATAATATTATTGTCAATAATAAATTTGTCAATATAAATTTGCGAAAAACAGTATCAATCAAAACCTAGCTTCCGGTTTTAGCAGCAGGGCAAACGCACCAAAATTTTTGGGGCTAAAAATTAAAATAAAGACTGCGCTATATAAATAAAAACTCTGAGATCCAAATTTTGTTTTAACATTACTCCTACTTCCTGTGCGGAATCACCGACTTGCTTAAAAGAGAATACTACTTCAAATCAAAGCAGTATTAATTAGTCCTGGAAGTTTCGCGTCTGGCTTCCTTGGCTTCATTTACAACAATGTTTCTTCCTTCACAGTCGGAACCATTTAAAGCGCTAATTGCTGCAGGTAAACTTAACTCATCCATTTCAACAAATGCAAAACCGCGTGGCCGACCTGTGTCACGATCATAGATTAATTTTACTGAAAATACCTCTCCATAAGGCTCAAAGAGCTTTTGGACTGACTCAGTTGACATAGTAAAGGGTATATTACCTACATATATTGATTTGATCATTTTCTAAACTTAATTGTTGCACAGGTCCTTTTAATCAAAGAACCCTAACTGGGGTTACTACTTCATACTAAATTAATATTTCTTATAATTTCAATAATAAAATACAAAATTTTTTAAAATATTATAATTTCAGTTTCTTTATGGGATTGAAAATATATTTAACAATATTACATTAATAAAATGATTACTTATGAGACCTTTCTCCAAAATCTAGACCTAATAGAGCAAAATATAGAAAATGCCTGCAAGCGTAGCGGCAGACAGCGAAGTTCTGTGACTTTACTGCCAATTACCAAAACACATCCTGTAGAAATCATTAAATATGTTGTACAATCCGGCCTAGAATCAATCGGAGAAAATCGTGTACAGGAAGCGGTAGAAAAAAAACTTTTACTGGGTTCGAGCTCTTCTTTAAAATGGGAACTGGTAGGCCACTTACAATCGAACAAAGTTCTTTTAGCCATAGAAACTTTTGATCGTATACAAACTATTGATAACGAAAAGCTATTAAGAAAACTTCATACCGCAGCAACAATAAAGAACAAAAACATTCCCATCTTAATTCAAGTCAATGCCGGCAAAGATCCTGCAAAATTTGGAGTTGAACTCGAAAATGTGGATAAATTACTTGAATTAGCTCTAACGCTCAAAAATATACAAGTCGACGGATTGATGACTATTCCTCCTTTAAGTGCAGATATTGCTGTAGCTGAGCGAACTTTTGATACTTTACGCAATACCCGAGATCGCTTAATTGAACAATTTAAAGTTCCACTGCCGCATCTTTCCATGGGCATGTCTAACGACTATGTTCAAGCAATTGAAGCAGGAAGTACGATAATTCGTATTGGGAAAAGATTATTGACAAGTATTTGAATGAATGAAACAAAATCAAATAAATTTCATTAGACTTCGTTCCGGCGTCAAAAATTTATTCGGGATCCTCATGTATTTTTGTATACACTCCGGTCCCTTACAAATTTTTTCCTTGCTATAGAGCAAAATACTTAGTTTCGAAAGAAGTCTATTAATATAAAAGATATTGAAATAATAAAGATGCCAAAAAATGCAAATGTAGTTATACCATTTATAATATTTGGATTAATATTTAAACCACTCATTTTATCTAAAATATATTTGATATAAAATTCTGTTGTAGGGATCTGGTTAAGCCGCTTCTTAATTTTCCATTGAATGTCCGTAACCAGGCAATATCCAAACCCGAAAAAAATTCCGAGTCCACACCAAGAGATCAAAATTAAAAGTGAAAGAATAAAATGTGCAATTCTTGTTGATTCAATCAACCATCCAAATATAAAAAATCCAATAATAGAGAGATGAATCAGATGTAGTAAGAAATCCAATAGCTTAAGAGCGTAAGTGGGAATATATGAATTAATCATTTTCATTATTCATTTTTGCTATTTTATCAGCATAGTTCATAATCTTCTCAAAAGCATAAACATATTGATCTAAGATACCATTATCTGCTCCTGGAAAGGAGGGCAACTTTAAAAGGGTTTGATTATTGGCTTCAGTATTTGGAAGAATACAATTTGCATAGTCTGGGCAAGGATATTCCGAAGATAGACGCAAAATATTCTTAAAAGCACCTTCTCTAAAAAAAGGTTGTTCGTGGAGCAACGGGTATCTTGGCGCAGATGCTCGACATCCTTCTTTCAACAAGGCTTGAATAAGAAGTTTGATAGGTAAAGGAACTTTATTTCCTCTATATCTGATGAGGTATTCAAAATACACCCTTTCAATATGGCTGGGTGCCAAAAATGTATCAAATCCAAGTTTCTCAAGTTTGCTAGAGAGATAAATAAGATTTTTATTACGTATTGCATTATGCTCTTTCAATTTCTTTAATTGGTTACAACCTATGGCTGCAGAAAGTGGTGCTATTCGTGTTTTTATGCCAAAACTTGTTGCTGCGAATCTCCGCTGTGGCGTTTCGAGTTCAATGATCCTTGTTATATCTCCAAGACATATTGCCTTTTCATAATATTTATAATCATTACACAGAAACATCCCACCTTCACCTGCAGGTGCAAGCTTATCTCCTTGCAAACTAAATACAGAAATATCTCCGAGACTACCACAGGGTCTTCTTCTCCAAAATGCTCCGTGTGCATGAGAAGCATCTTCAATAATTTTTAAATTGTATCTTTTGGCAATATCAAATATCTCTGTCATCTTACTTGGAAGCCCCCAAAGATGAACTACAACTATAGCTTTCATTTTTTCTGTTATTTTTCTTTCCAAATCCACAGGATCAATACCCATACGTTCACTTTCACTTTCACAAAATACAGGTATAGCTCCAATCCACATCATTGGCAAAACCGAAGCCCAAAAAGTTGCTGAAGGCACTAGAACTTCATCTCCTGGCTCAAGACCAATACTGTAAAAGGCTGCTAACAATGCGGACGTACCATTATTGTGAGCGAGAGCATAAGGTCGTCCTGTGAAGTCCGCATACCCTTTTTCCAATTCTCTGATAATGTTGTGCGTAGAAATATTTCCATCCCTCATTACTTTTAATACTATTGCTTCATCTTCACTTGTCAGATCTGGCCATTTATTGGATATTTCATGACTTAAAGTCACTGCTGGTGTACCGCCTAAGATTGCAGGAAGATTTTTGCTTGTATTCATTTTAATCTTAATTTTCTTTTACTTATTAATTTTCTTTATTATATTATCAAACTCTTCTTCTACTTTTCTTCTGTATTCGATAACAGGCGAATCACCGTGATCTTGTTTGCGCAGGGGCAAGTAAGAAGCCAAATTTTCTAGGAATTCTAAATTTTCATTTTGGAACCCAAGCCCTTCCCTTGCTATCCACTGTGAAATATTGGTTCTTCTTCTCAAATAATCTTCGAGTGTACAGCAAAATTCTCTCTTAACACACCACTCTATGGACGGTACTTTATCTATCAAGCCTGGGAAGTTTGTCCTCACTGTTTCGTTTTTTGCATTTTTAACTTTAGTATTCAATACTCTGTGCAAATTAGGAAAAAATTTGCTTCTTATTTCCTTTTCAACTTTTGCCGCCATTGAGAGGCATCCACTGATTTTCCCGCCATAGATGGATATCCATGGAGTATTTTCATCTTTAACAATTTTATATTTGCGTGAAAGACTTAAAGGATAGCAATCAAACTTAAACGTTTTTTTTACTACAAGTGGGCGAAGCCCACATCGCATTGAAACAATCGGTGATTGTGCCAAAGAAAATTTCAAATTTCTAGACGCCTGTTTAAGTAGAAACTCAATATCTTCTGGAATAATTTTAAATCCTTCGTCTATCGAATTGACTTTAGTTTCCGTTGGCCCCCAAAGCGAAATCGGCCCCCAGGGAATAAAAGTTAAAGTATCTCCGTGTTCCCCCATCTCAAAAATTAAGGGTACATTATGATTTTCAGGCCGCTTATAACCAATGAAAACGCCTTTACTAAATACATGTTTGTAAGGACTGTAAATACCAAATTGTTCATTGACCGCATCAGTCCAAACTCCGGCACAATTGAGAATTACTTTTGTTTTTATTTTGCATTCGTTATTTAAAAAGTGATCTTTTAAATCAACAGACCAAAATTTATCTTTATTATTATAGGTTGCATTTTGGATAGAACAATAATTAATAGCTAAACAATTTTCAGTCTGATTTTCTATGATCCAATCCAAAATTAGTCTGCAATCTGACTCTTTAAGAAAACCTTCTTGATAAAGAATTGATTCATTACTATTTTGTTGATTTAGAAAGTCTAGTTCTTCAAATTTTTTTTCAAATTTTGGTCTTTCTCTTCTAAAAGCACTCATCATCCAATATAATTGCAATGCAAAATAAGCAAGATACTTATTTCTCCCCCATTTCTCATTGGAAATATATCTGAAATATTTTTCTGTAATTTGGTCTTGGAAAAAATTGATCATTTTATCTCTATCATTAGAAAGACTATAGACTGATAAAAAAGCTAAATTTTTTAAATAAAGCAACCCTCCCCATATCATCATTGCCGAGCTTTGGCTTGTTCCACAACTAAAGTCACCTTTTTCTACTAGTAATACCTTATAGCCTTGCCGACTCAGTTCTCTATATACTGAAGCGCCATTTATTCCTCCACCAATAATTACTACATCAAAAGAATTATTTACAATAATATTCCAATTTTTTTGGCGTATATTCATAATCCTTAATAATTTCTAAATTATAGTAATTCATTTATCCATTCTTTACGTCCCACAGCACAGCAATTAAAAATAAAGGGATTATCACTAAGCGCTTTTTTAATCTCAACATGTCCTCCAGCAGCGGTTAATAAAGCAGCTCCTGCTGCGATATCCCAGAGACAAGTTCCTTCCTCAAAGTAAACATCTGCACGACCAGCTGCAACAGTTGCCAATGCTAAGGCTGCACTTCCAATCATACGTACCTTTTTAAAACGATGCACTTTACCAATAAATAACTTCATCGATTCAAATGAAGAATCCATTCTAGCTGGAAAACCTGTCATTAGGCATCCTTGGCTCATGGTTTCAGACCATCTTGGCAAAATTCTTTTATCATTAATAAAAAGATCTTGAATGACCGAACCCCAGTACAATTCATCTCGGTTAAAATCATAAATGATGCCAGCAACAAAATCGCTTCCTTTCATGAGTCCGATACTGACACAGGTTTGAGGCTGACTGCGTAAATAATTGTAAGTTCCATCTAAAGGATCTACTACCCAAAAAAACTGATCGCTTTTTAAAAGAGAGCCTTCGCCCCCTTCTTCCTCCCCTACTATAGGCAGACCTGTTTTTTGAGTTAAAAGATCACGAATCAAATGTTCAGAGTCTAAATCAGCTTGCAATTTAACATCTGTTGCGTCTTGAAAATTAACTTTCCGACTACCTTCAACCCCAAGTTTTAGGTAATCTCCAGCTTTTCGGGCTACATCCTTGGCAATTTTTAACCACTCTAAATTGAATTCGGAAATCATTTTTAGAAAATATATTCGAATAAAAAGCGAAAGGGGTCAATGCAATAGTTAAACTAAAGGTATTTAAGTGGTGTTAAATATTTTACCTGACCATGGAATTTTTCGACATTTTTTAAATAATTTTTTATTTTAAGAGAGTTATAGAAAAGAAACCATCGGTCCATCCAAACGAAAAGAAAAGGGCAACACAGACTAAATGCATAGCTAATATTATATGTCTACACTCAGATTCGCGCAGTCCGAATATAAATGTTAATACATCCCAATAAACTTCCATTCTTGTTTTTCCTTCAAAATTAGAACGTTCTTCTGGACGATGCTTTATACTAAGGAGTACAACAAACAATGACATAACGACAACGTCCATAAAGACTGCACATAATAATCCCCATGAAACTTCTCGCGCAAATCCCCAAAAATTTGGTATTAAAGAAACTATGGAAACTATGTATTCCCAGAGAGGCTTCAATATAATGTCATAAACCTTATCCTGCAAGAACTTCCCTGTCGCCTTGGCGACGACTTCGCCTACATATTCAACAACTCGGCTAAACAAGAGACAACCCCCTATACCAACTATTCCTTTCGCTAAGCTTTGTTTTTTAATAGCTAAATTTGAATGATTCATTTATAAAAAATTAAATTAATCGATACTGCAACTAAAACTATAATATTGGTAAGCCTTTTTCAACAATAATATTATTATAAATTAAGAATTCATTAACAGTATTGAAAGCTTCTTCCATCGTTGTATTCAGATAATTTATTATTTTTAATTAACAAACCATATCTACTAAATCACGTACACGGGAATTTTCTTCAACATTCCAGCCAAGTGGAAAGAGAATTTCGTAAGTAAAGTTTAGTCTAAAAAAAATTAACGTAATTGAAAAAGTTGTTTTTCAAACTCATTTACTTTATTTTTGTTTTATTTGGAAACTAAAAGGCGATTGATAATTGTAGGAACTATTTGAATTTAGAAGAAAGCTAAGCTGTTTCGCAGAAAAAGGCTTCGCATTTTTTTCGAGCGCATCAGGAACATTCTTTCCGGTAAGATCTTTAG
This sequence comes from Verrucomicrobiota bacterium, assembly GCA_013289195.1. Next base: position 16,677 of record JABDAI010000001.1, on the reverse strand, counting down.
CGAGATCTTTCATGAGATCATTAAGGTCAATAGGATCCTTTAAATAAGAGGAGAAGGCGGAGAAGTTATGTTTACGAGCGAAATCTTCATATGAGGAATTGCTTTTTTTTATAAGACTTGTATTTTGCGAGTCAGTATTTGAGGCGTCTGCGACTATAGATAGCAGAATATTCTTAGAAACAGTTGTATTTTGCACAGAACTATCTATAGGAGAATCCTCCGATGATGATATATTTTTTTGGATAGTAACTTCAGGAGCTGCATCTGGAGTAATGGAAACCTCACGGTCAGTGGGAAGTGGAAGATCTTGAAGATTTAATTCAAGAAATTGTTTTTCAACGAGTTTTAGGGTTTTTAATTCAAGGGATTTGATTCTGTTGTAAGCAGCACTATGTCTGTGAACAAGACTTGAAAGAGCTTTAAGTTCCTTTTGGTCTAGGTTGGATTGATTATCCGATAAGTATTTAAAAATTTTTTCGGCCAGAAGCTGTAGATTAGCTTCAGCAAGGTGATGGCCAGGATTTATGATTTCAAGAATTTGATTTGTATGTTTTTTTAGAACATGTGCAAAAGCAATTTGTTTTTGAAGATAAGTGGTGTTTGTTGCAAGATTCATTGTTTTGATAATTTTAGATTTTTATTTGTGTGTTATTTTTTTGTGTTAATTTTTTTAAATTACAATTTAGATGGTTATTTGATGTAAGTGATGTTTCTTTGCTATGTCATTGATATGCCATATTATTGGCTTAGTTAGTAATAAAAAGAGTCACGAAATTTTTTCTAATAATAGAACTAGTGACGTTACGCTGATCTGTTTTTCTTAAAACAGATAAATGTAAAACTTTGATTATGTTGATGATTAAGCGTATTTCAGGAGTCCGCTTAAAGTTTGAGTTACTAAATGTTGTATCAACCTTTTCAGGATTTTATTAAATATTCATATTTTTCATACGAATTTCAAGATTTTTTTTTAATTATTTTTAGGGAATTAAAGTAGGTGAAGATTCGAAAAATGATACAGTTTCTAATCACGAAAATCTCCTTTACATAAAATACTTAGATTATTCAGAAATAAAAACAAATTTTAGAAATTAAAGCTGGATTTTATAAAAAAAATCTGCCATGAATAGTGACAGATTTTTGGCCGGCTTAGCTCAGTTGGTAGAGCATTCGCCTTGTAAGCGAACGGTCGTCAGTTCGAGTCTGACAGCCGGCTCCATTTTTATTTTTTTAAATTGTCGTCTCAGGCGATAAACTATCTTTTACCAAGCTCTCAGTTCTTCTATTTTTCTCTTTAGCACTCTTTTCTTCCTCGGCATTATCTTTTGGCGTTTCATGTGGTTTATACCTAAATGGAATAACCGGAGATTTAATTTCACCAAATTCAAGGATTTCTTTGACGTGCTTGCCCTCTATAGTCTCGTGGACTAGCAAAGCTTGCGCAATAGTTTCTAAGGCTTGGCGGTGCTCTTCAATGATTATCCGTCCTCTTTCGTACTGAGAATTGATAAGATTATGGATTTCTTTATCAATTAACTCCGCTGTTTCCTCGCTATAATTTTGGGTCCGTGTGATTTCTTTGCCTAAAAAGATATGATCTTGGTTTTCACCCAATGCTATTAATCCTAAAGAACTCATTCCCCAGTCGCAAACCATGTGACGGGCCAATTTTGTGGCAATTTTTATATCACCCGAAGCTCCGCTGGTTATATCTCCAAGTGCAAGTTCCTCAGCTATTCGGCCGCCCATAGCGCAGCAAATTTGATTTAAAATACGTTGCTTTTGTTGATTTAATATATCTTTCTTTGGCGTAAACATGGTGCTTCCCAAACTTTGTCCTCTGGGAATAATCGTAACTTTATGGACTGGCAGATAGCCATCATCTATCACAACTTGCACTAATGCATGTCCTGCTTCATGATAAGCTGTAATTTTTTTGTCTTCGGCATCCATTAAGCGTCTACGCTCTCTTCCGTAAGCAATTTTTTCGCGTGCGTCGTCAATGTCTTGCATTTCGACGGCATCTTTATCGAAACGCGCGGCTATCAAAGCAGCTTCATTTAATAAGTTCTCTAGATCTGCTCCAGAAAAACCCGGAGTATTTCTCGCTACGAGCGATAAATCGATATTCTCTCCCAATTTAATATCTTTTGAATGAACTTTCAAAATTTCCTCACGTCCGTTGATATCAGGTAAATCAATAACTACTTGACGGTCAAATCTACCTGGGCGAAGAAGCGCGCTATCAAGAACGTCAGGACGGTTCGTGGCTGCGATCACAATGACTCCCTCATGCGAATCAAATCCATCCATTTCGACTAAAAGAGAATTTAATGTCTGTTCTCGCTCGTCATTGCCTCCGCCAAGTCCTGCACCTCTTTGCCTTCCTACTGCATCTATTTCATCAATAAAGATAATACAAGGGGCATTTTGTCTTCCTTGTTCGAACATATCTCGAACTCGAGAGGCCCCTACCCCGACGAACATTTCAACAAAGTCGGATCCACTGATTGTAAAAAACGGTACATCTGCCTCCCCTGCAACAGCTCGAGCGAGTAGTGTTTTACCGGTTCCAGGAGGACCCATCATGAGGACGCCTTTTGGCACTTTTCCGCCAATGCGCTGGAATTTTTTAGGATCTTTAAGGAAATCTACAATTTCAGAAACTTCTTCTTTTGCTTCATCACACCCAGCTACGTCTTTAAACGTCGCTACTTTATCGTCTCGAGTGAGCATTTTAGCGCGACTTTTTCCAAAACTCATGGCTCCTTTTCCTGCCATGCGAATTTGTCTGGCAAAAAGAAAATAAAGCAGGCCTATAAAAAATAGAAATGGAAGCACACTCCATAATAAATCTCCAAAAAGCGTACTTGCTGGCTTTTCTATAATCGCATTTCCACTTGGAGATGCCATCAATTCTTTAAATAAATCGTCTGTCAACCTTCCTTCAGCCACAAACATCGATGGTTTTGTAACTTCTTTACCATTAATAACTTCTGTCTGAGGAGCTTTAAGCTGACCTTTCACAACGTACCACTGAGTACCTCTTGAGGGATCGGATTTAATAGTTCCTCTTTCGATATTCCCGGCTTGCGCTTCTTTGATGACCTCTTGCATCGTCCAACCTTTTTGACTACTTTCCTGAACAGGGTAAAGTGACCATAGACCGATAATCGTAGCAAATATTATTAACCAAATGAATAATACTTTAGGCTGGAAACGTTCTGGTTGCTTATTTTTAGTGTTTTTCTTTTTGTTAGATTTGTTTTTAAAATTTCGATTCATAGGGCGTACTATACTTTCTTTTTACCAATTCTTACGTATATGTCAATTGTAAAGCGCAAACAGAACTTAGATCAACTCGAAATGCTTCAGCAATTGGCAATCCCGGGCACCATGCGATTCCATAATCCTTTTCATATATTACTGGCAACACGCCACGCATCTGTCTGGGAATTTTCCTATCAATAAAAAGATCTTGCAATTTACGAGTGCCAGAAAGCCCTAATGGCTGATAACGATCCCCTGCCCTCCACAATCTGACTGAAAAATTCATAGTTTTATCGTATCGTAAATAGGCTACGGAGTTCGGATCCATTTTTCCGCTGATGATCCCTTTTTTTAATTGCTCGTCTAAAATAATTTCTTTCACTTCTAGAAATTTACAGTTGCTTAATGCTAAAATGGTACCAGGACTAATGTCCGTACTATTCTCAGCTAACGGATGAATAGGCATGGAGCATTTTTTAATACTCTCTAATACTAATATTTTTTCTTTGAATATTATTTTTTGAATATTTCCAGCATTTATTTGAAAATCTTCTCCATGTATTACTTTATTTAATAAAATATCAAAGCTACTGGAGCTAAAATGATTGGAAACATCATTGTATTGTAACCATTTATGAAGTATACGTCGATATAAAGCTTTTGGCTTTCCATGAAGGAAAGTCATATTTAAAGTAGCAGCTTTAGGAATTTGGTGGGAATCTAAAATATCTTCCAGCCATTTTTCAATCGCTAGGCCATCTTCCTCAAGCAATTCTCGCGATCTTGCAACTCCTTTCCAAATATCTCCGATACAGGCAGCTTCCCATTCCGGAATGACATTCCTGCGGATGCGATTTCTAAAATAATAGTCCCCCTCGTTGGAAGAGTCTCTACAATAAGGTATTCCTGCTTCTTCTAACTTTTCTAATAAGAAGTTTTTTCCCACATGCAAAAGGGGTCTTACATGGGTCTTGCCTCCTTTAAAAAAATGAATAGCCCTCGGAGCGCATATACCCCCTGTTCCACTTCCACGAGCTATTCGCATCAACATCATTTCGGCTACATCGTTTATTTGGTGCCCTAATAGTAAAATTTTTCCTCCAATTTTTTCTAATGCTTCATTAAAAAAAAGATGCCGTTTCTTTCGCAAAGATCCTTCACTTTTATCTTTGATCAACGGATCTCCTATGCCGCAAATTAAAGATATATTTAATTCTTTGCAACAAGCGCTTACAAACTTCTCTTCTTCATCGGATTCCTTGCCTCTTAATTTATGATTGTAATGAAATACATAAATATTTTTATTTTTGCTAAAAAAATGTCCGTAAATTAATAGCAATAAAAATAAGGAGTCGCTGCCGCCAGAGCAAGTTATGCCCCAGGGTTCATTGGTTTTATTTAATAAAAAATCAGTACATTGCGGATGTAATTGATCTAAAGAAATTTCTTTAGATAAAGTCCGAGCTGCCTTAGGCCAATCAGTTGCTGCCAATAAACTCATCACCATACCAAGGTCTTAAAGCCAAAGGAACGCGTACACTTCCATCTTCCTGTAAATTATTTTCTAAAATCGCGGCTAATACCCGTGGGACAGCCAGTCCGGAACCATTGAGAGTATGAACCACTTCAGCCTTTCCTCCATTTCGCGGCCTATAACGAATTCCAGCTCTTCTTGCCTGGAAGTCAGTAAAATTACTACAACTAGAAACCTCAAGCCATCGTTTCTGCCCGCCGGCCCAGACTTCTAAGTCATATTGCTTAGCATGGGCAAAACCAATATCGCCAGTGCAAATTAAAAGAACACGGTAAGGTATTTCCAGCTTTTTGAGGAGTTCTTCGGCGTCCAAACGCAATTTTTCTAATTCTTCAAAACTTTTTTCTGGGTGTACCCATTTTACGAGTTCGACTTTATCAAATTGATGTAATCGGTTCAATCCTCGAACGTCTTTTCCCCAGCTTCCGGCCTCTCTTCTAAAACAGGGAGTGTAACCACAATGATAGACAGGTAAATCTTTTTCATCAAGAATTTCATCTCGATAAAAATTGGTTACAGGAACCTCTGCGGTCGGAATAAGATAAAATCCATCTCTAGTGTCCTCGTACATTTGTCCTTCCTTATCTGGAAGGGCGCCGGTAGCCATGGCACTTTCGGCATTGACAAGAATTGGGGCAAGCAATTCTTCATAACCATTCTTCCTGGCCTCTTCTAAATAAAAGCTAATCAAAGCGCGCACTAACCGTGCCATATCTCCTCTATAAAAAGGAAACCCAGCGCCTGTAACTTTTACACCCCTAGGGAAATCTAAATAATGTGTAAACCATGGAATATCATAATGTGCTTTTGCAAATTTTGAGACACTGTCCACATCGCCCCATTGAGAGACAGCGACGTTATCATTTTCATCCTTACCAATGGGCACGCTGGCATCTGGAATATTAGGAATGGTTAAAAACAAAGCCTGCCAGATGTAATCGATTTCCTTCATATTGTCTTCCAATTCCTTTACCTTTTCGGATAAGACTTTCAGTTCTTTAACTTTTTCAAGAAACTCCGGGGAACCTTTCTTCGTTGCGGCCATTTCGGTATTAGCAGATTTTAGCAAAGCTCTAGCTGTTTCAGTTTCTGCTACGCAAGCTCTACGTTTGACGTCAAATTCCAATATGGCGTCTAAATCACAAGCAAATTTTTTTTTCTTTATCCCTTCGCGCACAAGCTCTGGATTCTCTCTTAAAAGCTTTAAATCAATCATTATTTATAAAAGTTAGTCTCCTAATATAAAATAGGGATTCGACGGGATAAAGCATAAAAATAGCCTAAAACTCATTTTTTTATTTTTTTGTAAAATTTTATGGGATGAAACTTAATACCAAATCCCATTCTAAAATGAACAAATGCCGACTTGCCTTTATGCCATCTAATGAGCCTTCTTCACTCGCAAGTACTCGACGTACCTCGGGTACGCCTGTGCGCTTGCTCGATCAGAATGTCATTATCTGGCATAAATTCAAGCGACCTTTGTTCATTTTAGAATGAAATTTGGTATAAGGTAAACAAGGATGGCAATTTTCAGCGAAATGTGCAATGCCAATGCATTCGTCTTCGCGCCAAAACTGATTATATTACTGTCACTCATAAAGCTGGGTTCAAGGAAGACAAGGTTGGCAATTTTGAACAAACTGATTAATACCAATGCATTCATCTTTACAGCGGTAATGGACTTCATGAAGCCATTTGGCAGGGATGAGAAGGACGTCGCCTTCTTGAATAATGGCTTCATAAAAAATAATCTCGGCTAATTCAGGATGATTTTGAAGGTCTGGTTGCATAAAATTGAGGTTAGCCAAATATAAATAATCATCCGAAAAGTCATAGCAACAACTAAGCTCATTAAGCATCTTAGCGGAATTAGGTCTTGTCATTAGTGCATATGCGGCAGATGGCGAGGCAAGAATAACTAACTTAGGTCCTCGAAACTCAATAAGGTAAGAATCGTGAGAAGGATGTGCATGCATAGTTATCCGTTTCCCGGTTCCTAGAAGCAACGTCACTGTGCCGTCGTCAAACATCGCATTCAGAGGGAAGCAACTAAACTCTTTGTGTAAGAGAAATGAATTGTTGTTATCGAGCTCACTTATATTTAAGTTAATGTGACCAATTTCCTTTAATTTTCTAAAATTTATATGACGTAAGAAACTGATATCTTCGTCATCAAAATAGTTGACGTGAAAACTATCTTCCCAAGAAAGATCTTCAGGTACTTTCTGTCTTGAGCTATCAATATTAAGATGCAAAACAGCATCCTGATACTTCTTGAGAAGATATTCAAATGTAAAATTCATGCCTGGACAGTTGCTTGCTGCGCCCCGAACAATATATGGCATTAAGCAGTGAGTGTATGGATTTAAAATATCACCGGGTTGCAGTTCACGAACTGATTGGAATTTCAATTTATCGGATCCGTAAAAGGCAGTTGCCAAAAGGGTCATATGATAGATAAAGATAACGATAGTAATTAATTGCTTCATTTGTTTCAAAAATTTGGGAATTAATAGTTTAAGATTCAAGTATGGACAGGACAACAAAGTAACATAGATAATCCTATGATCCTTTTTAGATATCTATATTAGGATTTTTAATTTCAAGTAATCGGCTAATTGACTCGGGTTGAAGTGGGGTTTAGTTTAAATTAACTTCATTCTTCAATTATTTTAAATTATTGTCAATAGTGGTATTCAATTAAAAAATACTAATTAATAATAATAAATATCAGTTTTAATCATAAAGAGCAGTGATAACCCTATGAATAAAATAACAACCTCAGTTCGGGAAAATTCCGAACTGAGGTACAAGGAAGAAAATTGGTGACCTAGCGAAAAGAAGCTTTAATTTCCAGTAATCTTTTTATTGACTCTTGTGGAAGTAAATATGTCGTAAAGAGTCCATCTTTCTTTTGTGAAAAAGACTGGTATAAATTCGATAATGTATATAATTCCGCAAATTAATGATAACCACCAATAAGTACTTAATTTAGCATGATAATCTTCCATGCTTGTACTAGTAATTTGCAAAATTGCTATAGGGAGTAAGGGTAAAATCCATAGAAAGGCTCTAGTAAAAGCTGTGGCGAAATTTATTTTTTGATTATCTAAATCCGATACATATATCTTTAAAAGTCTTTTCCCAAGGCTTGCTTGCCATAGAGAACTTTCAAAAAATGCATAGTATAACCACAATACAGGATAAAAAATTAAACTAAAATTGAGCATAAAGATATCCAGCTCATTTATTTTAGATGCACCTATAGCAATAATAATTAAAACTATCCAGGAAAAAATACCTAGTATAATGGCATCTATAATGTAAGCTATAAATCTTTTGAATCTACTTGCAGGAATCATGATAATTTGGGGTTAAATGAAGCTTTCTGGGTTAACTTCAATTTTATTTTTTAAGAATTATAAAAAATTGTCAAGAGTTGTTGTTAAATGATATAAAATTTCTTTTAATCATAAGAATTATTTTTAACAAAGGTTTCTTTCATAAAAAGACAAATGATAGCACCTAAAAATAAAATGGCAGGCAGTATTATTAGGGCGGCACGGTAGTCATTGGAAACTGCTAAAAGGGAAGTTGATTTTTCAATGAGCCGATTTTTGCCTAAAAAGACGAGAATGTAGCCCACCACGGGTTGACATAAGCCACCAACAATTGTGATTATCATATTCACAACAGCCATCGCCGTACCTTTGAGGTATTTTTGATTGGCTTCGAAACCTGCAACAAACGTGACTACTTCTGATGAGCAGAGGATGCCTGAAATGAAAAGTAAAGCACACAGGTAGAAAAATGGAATAGAAGGAAAGAAAAGCATTATAGAGAAGAGCGTGCCACTCGCCAAAGCGCTCCAGAAAAGAGGAGCTTTTCTTCGTCCACAAAAGTCAGAAAACCATCCAGCAATAGGGCTTCCGATAAGCCAACCTAAGTAAAGCATAGCAATCGCATTAGCAGCTTCTATTTTTGAAACGTTTGAAACATTCATTATGTATTGAATACCCCAAAGATCTGCAAAAAGCGAAAGTGGCAGGAATAGTGCACCTCCTATCAAGCCAATAATCCAAGTTTGGGGGTTTTTAAGAACAATGAATAGGCCAATGAGAAAATTATTCTTTTTTTCCTCTTTCTTGTACATTTCTCGTCGTCGTTGCTCCCATGCTGGAGGCTTCGGAATGGCTATCAAAAGAATGGCTGCTACAAAAAGTCCAGTAACCCCCGCTATTTCCCAACTGTGTTTCCAACCAACATTATCAACAAGCCGTGAGAGCATCGTTGTGCCCATCATGGCTCCTAGCATGCCTAAAGCAGTAGTCAAGCCGGAGAGAAATGCTATGCGCTGCGGAGGATACCAAACAGTAGCAACGTACAAAACACCCACAAAACCAAAGGCAGAACCAAAACCCATGAATAAACGGCCAATGGTAAGAGTCCAAAGAGTATTCGTTGAAAGCGTCGGAATAATACACCCTATTGCAACAATGAGTGTAGCCGGTACGAGTAGGCGTTTTCCACCAAAACGGTCAAACAATATTCCTACAATCAATTGCATAGGAGCATAGATATAATGGTAGGAGGCAATTGAAGTGGAGAGCGTTGCGCTATTGACCTGGAAAGCAGCCTCAAGTTCAGAGAACATAACATTTGGAGCGACACGAACGATGTATTCATAAAGATAGAAAAGAGCCGCTGAGGTCCAAATAACTGCTGGAAGAAAACCCGTTTTGTGTTCAATATGAGGATGTGGTAAAGGCTTTTTAGACATGTTATGGTAGAAGGTAAAGGAACCCAAAAGAAATGCAATAAAAATAAAAGCCTATAGAAAATATCTACAGGCTTTTATGTGAATTAAAAGCAAAGCTTTTAAGCAGCTGCCTTTAAAGCAGCACCAGCTTTAAACTTAACAGTTTTAGATTTAGGGATTTTGATTTTTTCCCCAGTGCGTGGATTGACGCCTTGACGAGCCGCACGATTAGCTACTTTAAAAGTACCGAATCCAATGAGTTGTACTACTTTGTCCTTTTTAACACCAGATTTAATGGCACTTAAAACAGCATTAATTGCACGTTCTGCTTCAGCTTTTGAGCACTCTTTTTCTAGAAGTTTTTGAACTTCTAGGATTAATTCTGCTTTGTTCATTTTTTTCCTTTTTGAGTTAGGGTTAATATTTTGTAGGAAACTGATGTGTTCCCTAGATATAGGATGAATAGGAATTAAGTGCATTCGTCAATATTTTTTTCAAAAAAAATGTCTTTCTTTTGTTTTTTTATGCGGGTTTAAGCTCCAAAAAGGAAGAACGAAACTGACAAAAATTAAAAAACTTTTTTTAAACTTGCAATTTTACTAAGAGTGAGGCTTATTAAATGAATTCTTTTTTGCCCGGCTAGCTCAACTGGCAGAGCAGTTGACTCTTAATCAATTGGTTCGGGGTTCGAGTCCCCGGCCGGGTACCATGAATTCCACACAGTTTTGAAAAAAACCCTGCTTCTTTAAAATGAAGCAGGGTCAATCTACTAAGCTGATCTAATTAAATTAATTCTTAGATTACGCTCTTTTCAAAGATAGAATTAACGCTTCAGCTTCTGCTATGAGCTCAGAATTATAAGATTTTAGAAGAGCTTCAATAACACGGCTATCTGATTTTCTACTCGAACATTCATCAGCAAATTGCCTTAAAGCAGTTCTACGTACATTTGCCTTGTCTTTCAAAAATGATCTTAATTCTTTTATTATAGTGTTCTCAACCGTTTTAGTATCGCACTTTGAACATACGTCTTTCCTGATTTCCAAAAGAGCTAACTTTTCGATTTCTTTTACTAATCTTGCACAATTACTTCTAACAGACTTAAGATCAATCTTAATTTTCTTATCTTTAGCAACCTTTGCTACTAGATCAGGACATTCAGCAAATGCTTGATCTATCCCTGATACTATCATAAATGGTAGACACTCATGAAGCGCTGCTCGGCAAGGTTTGCATTCTTTCGTGATTGCAAATCCATTCAGTACTGAAAGAATGGATATGGACATTATCATTAATACTTTTTTCATAATCTTTTTTTGTGTTAATATTTTTGTTAATTTTTTGTTATCTTATAAAACATAAGATTACAAATAAACAAATTAGATTATTCACTCACATCCGTCAATTATTACTTCTATATTTTAATATAATTTTATTATATCATTTTCAATCAAAATTCAGTAATAAAAATTAAATACATCATATATGAACTGAATACATAAATAATATTAAGATTTTTTTCAATATCAATAAGAGCTAATAAATTTTATTGCTTGTCGAATAAAAAACCCTGCTTGTTAAAAACAAAGCAGGGTCAAGCTATTAAGTGCTCTAATTAATTTAACTCTTAGATTAAGCTTTTTCTACTGATTGAATTATCGTTTCTGCTTTTGCTACGAGCTCAGAACTATAAGATTTTAGAAGAGCTTCAATAACGCGACGATCTGATTTGGCACCAGTGCATTTTTCAGAAAATTGCGCTAATCCTTTTCGATGTACATTTGCTTTTTCTTTCAAGGATTTTCTCAATGCTCTTACTAAGTTTTTATCAATCGTTTTAGTATCACATTTTGAACATTCTTGATCCAAAACACTTTTTAAAACTTTTGACGTTTCGATTTTTTTTGCTAATCTAGCACAGTCATTTTTCATAGACACCAGATCAACATTAATTTTATCTTCTTTAGCTACTTGTTCTACTAGGTCAGGACAATTATTGAATGCTTGATCCATAGCCATTACTACCATAATTGGCGCACTGTCATGAATCGCTGCTTTGCAAGGCTTGCATTCTTTCTTGCCTGCAAATCCATTCAGTATTGAAAGAATGGATATCGACGTTATCATTAATACTTTTTTCATAATCTAATTTTTGTTAATATTTTTGTTAATTTTTTGTAATCTTATAAAACATAAAACTACAAATGAGTAAATTAGACTACTCTCTTATTTTCGTCAATTAATTTACTTTATTTTTTAATAAAATTCAATTATATCATTCTTTAGCAATACTTAGTAATAACAATTTGAACACATCATTTAGTAATTTTTATTACTCATAACAAACCCTGCTTGTTACTGATTTTTAAGTTTGGGTTTAGACTTTGTGTGTTTTCTTGCAAGTTTTGGAGATTTTTTTGAGGATTTATCTTCAGCGAGCTCAAAGTCCATTTGACGTTTAAAACGATCAATTTTATTGACGCAGACTTTGATTTCTTGTCCGACACTGAAGGATTTATGGTGACGTCTTCCAACAACCTTCGTACCTTGAGAATTGAGATAGTAGATATCATCCTTTAGTAAAGAAAAGGGAACGAGGCCAAAGGCCATAGATTCAGTAAGTTCAATGAAGAAGCCAAAATGCCGAATATCGGTAACGATTGCATTAAATACAGTTTTTTGAGGTTTGGAAAGTTCGTGTTCGAAGTATTCTAGTAATTTGATTTTTGAAGATTCACGTTCAGCCTCGGTACTATTTTGTTCAGTGATGCTGATGTGTTGAGCTAAGTTTTGTAATTGTCCTTGAGAATAGGGCTTATGAGGAGTTTTTACTGCAGTTTCGTAGCCGTATTTTGTGAGAAAGTTATCGAAAATTCTGTGAATAATGAGGTCAGCGTACCGGCGAATTGGGGAGGTAAAGTGCGTATAGTGTACCATATTCAGTCCGTAATGTCCATCGGAGGAAGCACGGTAGCAGGCTTGCTTGAGGCTACGGAGAAATTGTATCTTTAGGGTATAGCCCTGAGGATGCGTTTTGATTTTATGAAGGAGTTTGACGACATTTGAGCGATTTGTGAGGTCCCCAGTTTGTAATTCGAAGGTGAGGAGAAATTCTCGGAGTTCGTTAAGTTTTTCTGGGTCTGGTTTGTCATGAACGCGGGAGATGAAAGGCATGTTGGCTTCGAGGAGAGTTTTGGCGACGATCTGGTTTGCCAGAAGCATGTATTCTTCAATGAGTTGGTGACTTTCATCGTAAAGTATGGTCTCGATATGATCGGCGTAGCCTTGTTCATCGACGAAAATTCTGACTTCAGGCATGTCGAGATCGAGGCTTCCTTTTTGCATACGGTGCTTACGAAGTTGAGATGCAAATTTCCAGAGCTTGCGGATGGAGGATTGAAGTTGCTTGAGAGTATCGTCAGAAAAATCTTTTAAGGGACGGCCAGTTGCACCGGTTTCGAAAGCGGGTGGAGGTGCTACTTCACGGATTTTGGACAAATCATCTTCAATAATAAAGGCATAGGCTTGATGGTAGGTGAGCCTTTTATTGCTACAGATAACGGAATTGGCGAAAGAAGTTTCTATGATTTTGCCATTAGCGTTGAAGGTAACGAAGACGGTTTTAGTGAGGCGATCTTCGTTTTCAACAAGACTGCAAATACCATTAGAAAGGATGAAGGGAAGCATTGGAATTACCGAACCGATGAGGTATGTGGAATTGCCACGTTTTTGAGCTTCTTTATCAATTTCAGAATTGGGATAGACGTAGTAACTGACGTCAGCAATGTGAATGCCTACGCGAGTTTGGCCATGGGGGAGTTCTTCGATCGAAATGGCGTCATCAAAGTCTTGAGCGTCGTCGGGGTCAATAGTAAATGTAAATAAACTACGGCAGTCCAATCGGCCAACGATTTCTTTATTTTGTACTTTCGGGCAAATTTGGCCGGCCTCAATTTTGACCCGATCAGTGAATTCTGGAGAAAGGTTATATTTATGGAGAATGGCTTTGTATTCAGCGAGTGCAGTATGAGTTTCACCTAAAACTTGAATGATTACGCCTTCGGGGCTTAAATGACGGTGAATCCAATCTTTGAGTTCGACGACGACTTTTTGGCCGAGCTTGGGAGGAGGAGAAAGTTTTAGTTCATTGGGATCAGCAATGATGATGTCTTGGATGATTTTGGGATCATCAGGCAGAATAAAATGATAATTGCGTGTTTTTTGTAAAGTTCCAATGATGGTAGTGAAATGACGACGTAAGATTTGTTTGACTTGGCCATAAGTTTCACCAGATTCAAGCGGGGGAAGGCGTTTGCCTTTTTTGTATCTTGGTTTGGGTCGTTCCTGAACAATACGGATCAGGACGTGGTCATTGTGAAGGGCAACGTCGGTATCTTTTGATAGAATAGGAATGGGTTCAGGTTCTGGAGTGCCTAAGGGATGATCGGGAAGGAGGAGCGCGTTACCGTTGGGCTTAAATTTAATAATGCCACTGATTAAATCGGCTTCTTTGGCGATTACATAGCGCCCTTGTTTTACAATTGCAAGAAAGCCTTCTTCAACTAATTGTGTTAAAATGGTTTTTGCTTCTTTAATTTGAGGCAAAGGAAGTTTGAGTGAGGATGTAATCTCATCAAAAGTTGAGGGGGTATATTGAGAATTATCGAGAAAGGACAGTAATTTATTTTTTAAGCTCATCGTTTTTCAGGGAGGTTAGAAATGACGGTGGGAGAGGTACCTTCAGTGAGTAAGGAGGTGAGGTAGGGAATGAGTTGTTTTTTTCGACTGACGACATCTTTAAGTTCAAAGATGGGAAGATTATCCATTTGAGGATAGCCTATTTGATTGATAATATCATGATCGCCTTGGACGACTAAAAGAGAGTTTTGAGTATTGATATCGGTAACAAGGAGCACAGAAAACATGAGAGCTTCTCTTTTTCTAAAGACTTCGAGGGCTTCTATGATTTCTTTATAGTGTTCCCAGAAATTGGTGAACCCAAGTTCTTCGACTTGAGATGCGGAGAAGCGGAATTCACCTTCTTGGTATTCTTTGCAGTCACTTTCTATAACTTTTTGTGCAGAGGAATTTAGAATAATGGATCCAGAGTTAAATATAATTTGAGAAAGTGCATCCGAGGTCATATTAGCTATCTCGCTGAGCCAGCGGATAGTCTGACGATCGCTCTCAGTAGTTGTAGGGCTATTAAGATTGAGCGTATCAGTGACGATGCCGCCCATCATTATCCCTGCTATAGAAGGTGAAGGAATAATATTATGGGAGCGGAACATATTGGCAATGATAGTGCAAGTTGATCCTACAGGTTCATTGATAAAGCGAATGGGATATTTGGTCATAGGATTGCCAAGGCGGTGATGATCTATGATTTCCGTGATGGTCACTTCATCGGCACCATTGACGGCTTGAGTGAGTTCATTATGGTCAACAAGGACAAGCTTTGTTTTAACAGGTTTAATGATATCGCTTTTTGAGAAGACACCAGCGAGTTTATATTCGTCATCGACGACGAAGTAGAGAGGAGCAATATTGTAGGCTATTTTGCGTCTAACTTGGGAGAGCTTTTCTTCTGGGCTAAAGGAGATAATTTCTTTTTTAATAATAGAGGTGATGGGGGTGGCGGAACGTATGAGCCAAACGGTTGAAGCGACATCAAATGAACTTTTGACGATGGAGATTTTGTTTTTAATCGCTTTTTCGAGAATATGAGGTTCGATAGGCTGCTTGCCGGTGACGACAAGGAGGCGAACCTTGAGTTCTATGGCTTTTTCCTGGATATCCAGGCGGTTTCCCACCACGATGATGGTCTGGTTGGGTTCGCCTTCATTTTGAGAAAAGTCATCAAAAGAATTTGTATCCATAACTCCGATACGAATGCAGAGTTCTTCGATATTCGTTTCGTTATAGAGTTGAAAAACATCTGCATTGAGGGAACGAACGATAGCTTCGACACTTGTGCGAATGAACCGCATCTTACGAGGATTTAAGGGTTTAGGAATAAAGTATTCGCCCAATTGAAAGAAGGAAATAACGCCTTCGATGTGGTTATTTTTGTCGAGGACAGGAAGGGCGCGGATATCATAATTGTCAATGAGTTTAAGGGCTTCTGCGCAAGTGGAGGAAGATGTGATTTTTTGTACACGATCTAAAGGGACCATGATGTCATGGATTCTAGGAGTGACGTCCCCAATGAAGACTGGTAGTGGGATATTGAAGTGGTTAAGGATGGAGTTGATGCGAGAGGTGGTATTACCACATCTGGCAGGGATATAGTTGTTAAAGCCTAATTCTTTTTTAAATTCACTGTAGGCGATAGCTGAGCAAATGGAATCAGGATCTGGGTTTTTGTGTCCGATAATGTAGATTTGGTCGTCCATAAGATTTTTTGTTTCTTGAATATTTTTATTTAAAAAAAATGCATTAGTCGAGCACAGAAGAATGGGGAGGGAGAGCTTCGAGAATATTTGAAGTAGGTTTGCGTGTAATAAAGTGAGTAAGCAACCCTTCATGTTCATTGAGATTGGAATACCATTTAACATGTCCATCTAAAAAGGCGATAAAACCGCCCTTTTCAGCGTACACGGCTTCGCGTGACCACTGACCATTTGTTTGAAGCCCGCGGGTCCAAGCCACGGGAGTAGTCGAGGGATTTGCATTACTTGGGATACCTTTAACCAAAGTGATGCTAAGGGGGAAGGTTTTGAAGGCATTGTTAAGATTCCATTTCGAATTTTGAGGGTCGAGTGAAATGATATATTTAGGAGGAGCGGCGAAGGCATTTTCGACTAAGGGATCTTCGCTAATAATCCATAAGTTAGGATCATTCAGATCGGCTTTTTCTGCTAGAATGGCGATCATTTCATGCAGTGTGGTTGATTTATTTCCAATTTGTCGATGATCACCATTTAAAAAGGAATAATAAGCGAGTGCAATTTGGCGAAGATTGTGTGAAACCCTTGATTTTCGAGCGCTATCCATTGCCTTTCCCACCACGGGAATGAGTATCGCTGCAAGCAACGCAAAAATTGCTGTAACTGTCAGGATTTCCAAAAGTGTGAAGGCTTTTTTATTTTTCATAGTCGTTAAGACATAA